>JANMVC010000233.1:0-4969 GCA_031392315.1 Pyrinomonadaceae bacterium
GCTGCATGGAATTATTCAACATACGCTTTACCACGCCGGCCAAATCGCCATCTTGAAGAAAGCGATCGAGGAAAACTAGCAAACATGAATGAACTTGCGAATAGAGACTGCGTTCCCTGCCGCGGTGGGGTGCCGCCACTGGCAGACGAACAAGTGGCCAAACTGCTGTTGCAACTTGAGGGCTGGGAAGTGGTGAATGAGCATCACCTGCGCAAGGAATATAAGTTTGGGGATTTCAAAGCGACGCAAACGTTTGTACATGCGGTTGGTGATCTTGCGGAGGCGCAGTGGCACCATCCCGATATTTGCTTCGGTTGGGGTCGCGCGGAAGTCACGATCTGGACCCACAAAATTGACGGCCTGACCGAAAGCGATTTCATTCTGGCCGCGAAGATTGACCAACTTTAGCAACAGGAACGGCGAGAGTCGGCCGCAAGGCTGAATCTACCGATCGCTATCAACACCTCGCTTCAGCCGCTTTCGATTTCAGCCTGGTAGATTGCCTCAGTCTGCTCGACCATTCGGTCAACGCTAAACTGCGCCGCAACTGCCTGTTGAGCCGCAGCGCCCAGCCGAGCCCTTTGCTCTTCATCGCCGAGCAATTCCATTATCGAAGTTGCCAACTGCGAAGCGTCCCCAACTGGAGTCAGCAGGCCGGTCTGTCTGTGTTCGACTATCTCGCGCGCGCCTTCAGTTTCAGTTGCCACGACCGAAGTGCCGCTGGCCATCGCTTCGGTAATAGCGAGTCCAAAGGACTCTGAATGCGACGCTGAAACAAAAACGTCGAGAGCGCAGTAGAGTTGCGGCAAATCCTCCACCCAGCCGACGAGCCGAACATGCCCGGTTAGTTTCAACTCCTTAATGAGTTGCTCCAGGCCCGCGCGATTTCGGTTATCGCCAGAGCTATCCGTTCCCGCGATGATGAAATGCGAATGGGGAAATTGTTTTCGCACCACCGCTGCGGCTCTGAGAAACTCCTCGTGACCCTTGAGCGGCGTCAACTCGCCCACCGTCCCAACCAGCAAAACATCTTCTGGTAGACCCCACCCAGCGAAAAACTGTTCGCGGCTAAAACGAGCGCGCGCGATTTCAAACTTGCGGTTATCGATGCCATTAAGCACCACGCTGATCCGTTCGGGCCGCACGACGTTGTCGGCGCGAATTCGGGCTGCGACGGCTTCGGAAACCGCAATCACGCGCGCCGCCTTCGCCAAAGTGATGCGATGCAGCCGTCCTAAAGGAAAAAGGACATGGCGCGTAACGACAAAACAAGCAGACTTATTTCCGCGCGCGGCGTAGGCCGCCAGAGGGTAGTCGCGCGCCATGTGCGCATGCACAATTTGAATTTGACTTCGCCGCACCAGTCGCGAAAGTGATCTGGCGCTCAGGGCATCCAGCGAGTTTCGCAAAGGCAAGGTGTGGATATGTACCGCGTGGTTTCGCAGTTCATTTATCAGAGGCGAGTTTGGCCGCAGGGCGACGTGAACTTCGTGTCCGCGCGCGATCAGTCCTTTGGCGAGGTCGGCGAGATGGCGTTCCCCACCGCCGAGTGTTCGGGCGGAACTGATCTGCAGAATCTTCAAGCCGGTTTCCATCAGGACAGTTTGTTCCGAGTGAATGTACACAAGAATCAATCCTCCAGCCATCTGAAATGGCAACTCCACTTGATTTACCGACGCCGGATGGAAGAGCCAGACGATCCGCGAAACGGCCCGAAAGCAGAGGTCACCTTTCGCGTCCGTACGATGATCGTCTTATGTTCTTGAAGCGCGTACCGAAGCGGAACAGGATAAGTCGCATCCGTTTGCATACCGTCTCGCCCTCCAACAGCTTCGCCACCAAAGAACTGGCTTTGTATCGGGAAAGCGAAGCGGCACAAGTGTTGCCGATTATCACCTCTCCGGAGGCGCATCTTTCCCAACGCCGCTCGAGCATTCGAACGAAATCAGACTGTGCGGGAATTTTGAAGGAGGATTATTGCGATGGCTAAACCAAAACTAGTGACTGGACTATTCAAGAACCGATTGGCGGCGGAGTCGGCCGTAGATGCAATCATGAAGCGTGGCTACACGCGCGACGACATCAGCGTGCTCATGTCAGACGCCACCCACAACAAAGAGTTTGCGCTTCAGGCGCGCAGTCATGCGGCTGACGGCGCGGGAATCGGAGGCGCGCTGGGCGGGGTCGTGGGCGCGGTGCTGGCAACGATTGTGGCTGTGGGTAGCACGATTCTGCTGCCCGGTTTGAATCTCGTTATCGCCGGGCCAATTGCTGCCGCCCTCGCCGGTGCCGGCGCCGGCGCGGCAACCGGGGGCGTCATCGGTGCACTGATCGGAGCCGGCATTCCGGAATACCGCGCGAAAGTTTACGAAGCTGGACTGCAAGGCGGGGGCATTCTCATCGGCGTGGAAGGAAAGTCTGATGAGGAAACGGACAAACTGGAAGAACTGTTGGAAGCAATCGGCGGAGATCACGTTAGGTCGGAATAGCACGAGCAACAAATTGGAAATTACAAAAAGGGCTTACGATTCGCTTGCGCGTCGTAAGCCCTAATTGTCGGCTGGGGTGGAACTCGCCACAATCCTCGCCACTATAAACCGCTGCTCATCGTGCCAGCAGTTATTTGCCAATTGCATCGCCGATGTCTTCGATGGCTTCTCCCACTTTGCGCCGGGCGGTGCCGAACCCTTCCTGCACTTTCCCGCCTGTCTGATCGTTACGTCCTTCGTTTTCCAAATCGCGATCATTAACCGCGCGGCCCACAGTTTCCTTCACCGACCCTTTGGCCTGATCAAATTTTCCTTCGATTTCGTCTTTGTTTGGTAATCCCATTGCCTAAGCCTCCTCTTGCTCTTCAACTCAGAGAGCACTGCGATTAATTGTCTTATGAGTTGATTAGCAATGAGCGTTCCCGGCTGGGGGAAAGGGGAAAAGACGGAAAGACCGCGTGCGCGTGTCAAAACTGGGCCTGAATCGCGCAATTCTCAAAACAACGTGTCCGATTTCAGAAACTGCGGTGCGTGATCTTCGGACGATATTGAAGAGGCTAAAAACTGCGGAGCAGTCGAGTCTCAGGCGGAGATTGGTTCGGCATCAACGGCTTCGGGACGCTTCACATACCGGTCATTCTTATCACAAATGGGTAGCCTGACTTCAAAGCGAGTGCCTTCGCCGGGCTCACTGACAACCAGAATTTCTCCATGGTGTCGGGTGATGATGCCATGGGAAGCGGAGAGCCCAAGGCCGCTGCCCAGGGTTCCTTTGGTCGTGAAGAAGGGTTCAAAAATTCGCGAAGCAACTTCGGGTTCCATGCCGCGACCGGTATCGGCCACCCAAAAACAGCCGCTATCAATTTCGGCGCGCATGCCTATTTCCATGGTGCCGCCTTCGGGCATTGCATCCACGGCATTGAAAATTAGATTGAGCACTACTTCGCGCAACTCAGCCTGCTCGCCCATGACATAGACTGGACCACTACCTTCCACTTTGACCTCAACCTTGCGCGTTGCGGATTTCGACTGCCACTTGGGTCGGGCGATGTCGATGCTCGAAGCCACCAGATAACCGAGTTCGACCGGGGCAAACTCATTAGCCGTATCGCGCCGGGCAAACTCCAGAATCCTCCGCAGCGTCTTGCTCCCATCTTCGACGGCATTCGTGATCACCGCCAGACTCTTGGCGGAAACTTCGTCGGTCGCGTTTCTCAGCAGCAGTTGGGCCCGACCCTGAATCACGGTCAGTGAGTTGTTGAGGTTATGGGCCACTCCGGCCGCCAGTTCTCCGACTGCGCGCAGCTTGTCAGACTGGGCCATCAAGTCGTGCACGCGCTTTCGCTCAGTCACATCTCTAAGAAATACCAGAGCCCCATCAACTTCTCCATCTCTCCACAGCGGAGAGCTATGGGCTTCAGCGTGTCTGATTGAGCCGTCCAGACGAATCAAGACAATCTCACACTCGGTGTCATTACCGGCGAGAGTTTGCGCCAGATGCTCCTGAGCCACTTTACGGGAGTCTTCAGAGACGAGATCCAGATAGCTAACCGCCGCCGCCATCTGAAGTTTGTACGCTTCCGCGCGCTCGTTCATCCAGGTGATCCGCCCGGAGACGTCAAGAGCGTATATCTCATCCGGAGTGCGATCGGCAATGCTGGCAATGAACGACTTGTGCGCCAGCGCTTCCGCTTCGGCGCGTCGCAGATCGGAGATGTCACGTGCGGTAACGAGCGCCGCTGGCTCCTGACCGTCGGCTTGTGATAGAAGCGGCTCGACGGTAATCGATATCGGACGATTGCCTTCAGCTCCCGCCAGAACCTCAACCGCTACTCGTTCGCCTGTTTCCAGGGCACGATCTACGACACAGCCATCGGCGCCTTCGACGTGCCAGAACATCTCGCAACAAATTTTTCCGCGCGGTGTTCGCCCGTCTTCCAATTCGTCAGCCGCTCGATTAGCCCGTAGCAGGCTTCGATCCGACCCAAACAAATATGCCGCGTCGGGAAACAGGTCAAACGCTTTATTGAGCATCGAATCGAGGTTCGGCTCGGCCGGGCTGGCTGGGCTCTCCGGCAAGTCTTTGGGCGGGCTGTCTATCATAATTCATTCATTGGCTTGAAAACTGGAGGCATCACGCAGAGAAGTGTGCCAGGTGGGCGCTTTCATCGTAGCAAATTCAGACTGCCGGGCGCTAGAAGAATGTAGTCAAGAAAGTGTCACGGGACAGCTATCTGAGCGCCGACTTACCAGAAAGTGTCAATTGAACGTGGTTCAGCGTAAACCGCGCACCAGTTACATCATTCGCAGAGCAAACCGGCCAGCGTTCTCTTCGCGGGACGGTATCGGCGGCCGGTGGCCCGGCATTAACTAACGATCATATGATAAAGTTTGACATCCATCTGTGCAGCGACGGGAGTAGATCAGCGAACGAGTTCGCCTACAAAACGAGCCGGTTGAGTTTCAATCAGCTCGGCCAA
>JANMVC010000259.1:0-17500 GCA_031392315.1 Pyrinomonadaceae bacterium
GAAAAAGCGGGAACCGCGGTGGGGAAAAAGCATATTTCAGATTTTCGATCGAGTAGAAATCGACGAGCGTATCAGCCGAGCGACCGGAAGCAAGGGTTAACGCGACGACAGAGCCGGTGGAGGTGCCGGCAAAGAGATCGACGCGATCAAGTAAGTTTGGAAACTGATCAGACAAACGCTTGACGAGCGTGGCCATCAACGATCCGCGGACCCCACCGCCGTCAAAGGTTACAATTCTATAAGGTGGCATAGTGGGGTAGTCTACAGATTCGAAGACTGATCGGCCAGACGTTTCTGATTGGTCCAAAGTCCAATGTCCAAAGTCCAGAGTCTTTGTTGCGGGACAGGATCTTTGAATTACAGTGTTGACCCACCCGCTATCGCGTGGTGGTACTGACCTCAGGCCCGACGTTGGACCTTGGACTCTAGACTCTAGACTCCTAGACTCTAGACCGTGACGATAGACTTTGGACTTTGGACTTTTGAACTTAGACTCTGGACTCCCGACTTTTGACTCTAGACTGAGGATCATCATGAGCGAACTTCGCACCCTGTATCCCGAGATTGAGCCTTTCGACACTGGCCGCTTGCGGGTTTCTCCAGTTCATGAGCTCTACTACGAGCAGTGTGGCAATCCGGAAGGACAGCCCGTCGTCTTTCTCCACGGTGGACCGGGCGCGGGTTTGGTTCCTGACTATCGTCGCTTCTTCGACGCTGCTGCTTACCGCGTAATTCTTTTTGACCAGCGTGGCTCGGGCAAGAGCACTCCGCACGCCTCTCTTGAAGACAACACTACCTGGCATCTCGTCGCCGATATCGAACAGCTACGCGAGCACTTGGGAATAGAGCGATGGTTGGTGTTTGGCGGCTCGTGGGGCAGCACCCTCGCACTTGCTTACGCCGAGACGCATCCTGAAAGAGTGACCGGCTTGGTGCTGCGTGGGATATTTCTCGGCCGGGAAAATGAGACGCGATGGTTTTATGAAAATAGTCAGGGTGCGAGCGCGATCTTCCCCGATGGTTGGGAAGAGTTTGTTCGGCTCGTTCCTGAAGATGAACGCGGTGACATGATTCGCGCTTACTATCGACTCTTAACTGACGAGAACGCCTCAGTGCGGGGAGAAGCCGCGCATGCGTGGTCCGTCTGGGAATCGAGTGCCTTGAAACTGATTCCGGATCAGAAGTTGATCGACGAATTTAGTGAACCGGAAACCGCGATCGCGCTGGCGCGAATCGAGTGCCACTACTTCATGAACAATTGCTTCTTCGAGACAGACAACTACTTGATTGAAAACGTCGGTAGGATTAGAAACATCCCTGGCGTGATCGTGCAGGGCCGGTACGACATCATTTGTCCGATGACGAATGCCTGGGACCTGCATCGCGCCTGGCCTGAAGCGCGACTCGAGATCATTCCTGACGCCGGTCATGCTTCCCTCGAGCCTGGCATCATCGATGCGCTCGTCAGAGCAACAGATAGTTTTCGGCAGACGTAAGACAGTCCGACTTCTCGGCTTCATGCTGGGTTGAGATCCCCGACCGAACGCTGAAAGCGTTGGGTTTGGCGTCGTTCAGCCCTTCTGCACCCACCTCGTATCGATGTTGCGCGACTCGGTGCCCGGCTTGGACGCCATTGTGCCGTCGTCCACGCGGCCGAAGCGGAGCATCGACACATCCTTCACATATGTTGGTGGACGCCGCCAGGGCGTTTTCGATCCCTGTTGCGGCAGGGTATCGAGCGCGCGCAGCTGGGTAGGTGGAATTGAAGTCGATGGCGGTGACCGCGCGATCTCTGGGTCGTTTGGAAGCCGCCGCGCAACTTCCTATGTACTAGTCGATACCATTGTGCTACCGTGCCCGCGCTTTTCCTTAACTCGCAGGTTTTTTCCCATCGGCTGCCCGGAGCCAGACTCATTCTGAAAGGTGCCTCATTATGTCACAAACATTTCGCTCGGTTAGCGTGACCACTCTCGTTCTCTCCATCCTACTGATTCTTGTGCAGAGCAGTTTGGCGCGGGAAATTGTCCCGATGGTGGTCGACCGCACAAAAAATCCTCGGGTTCGTCCTTGCAGTTGTGCCCGACGGTCCAGGCATCACGGGAATGGACCGGAGATGACCATGGGTGGCGACCCTTCGCAAGAACGCACAGCCGACCCGAGCTTCAAAGTCGAAGCGTTCTTGTTTGTCGGAAACAAAGCGAGAGATCTCGGCAACTATGATGAAGCAATCAGTCACTATCGCGCGGTCCTGGAAATAGATCCCAATGAATGGCGCGCCTATTACGGCTTAGGTAATGTCGCTTCCGATCAGGCATTTCTGGCCAGAGAAATGAATCAACCAGTGACGGTCAGCACAGGACTGCGAAGCAAAGCCATCGAGGATTTCAGACGCGCCGTCGAATTGAGTAGAAGCGATGATGCTCGGGAAGAAGTTGCTGAGTTATACAGTGATCTAGCGCAGGCCTACATCTACAAGGGTGACTATGTTAGTGCTCAAGAGTGGGTTAATAAGGCCCTCGAACTCAACCGGAATTGCGCATCCGCTATTCGCAGACAGGGCTCGATATTATTAAGCCAGTATCTCGCTGAAAGGGAGCCAACAAGACGAGATGAATCGAAGTTGGAGAACGCGAGAAAGAAGTATGGGGAATCATTGTTGAAAGAACCCAAGAACCATTTAACCCATCGAGCTCTTGGTGCGGCGTATTATCAAAAATATCTGAAGGACAGAGACAGAACGTTTCTTGCCAGGGCCCTGGCGGAGTTTAAAGAAGCAGTAGGTCTGCGCCATGATTATGTGGCTGGCTATCTGGACATCGGCCTGGTCCATTTCGAACAAGGGGAGCATCGACAGGCAATCGCGCCCTATCAGAAAGCATTAGCGCTGAATCCTCGTCTTGTTTATGCTCGCGCCAACCTTATTACATCCATGTGTAAAGTGGGTGAAAGAACCGCCGCGGAAACGGAGTACGAGGAACTCCGGCGGCGTGACGCCGAGTATGCCAGAGGGCTTGAGAGTCAGATGAGGAATTGCGGAGCACGTTAAGGATATTGCAGCAACGCCATCCCTGACCTGTCTGGCGCAGTATTCGATTATGGAAAAAACACCTGATGTCGCGCAGGATGATGCCTCCGTGGCCACGAACGAAACTTTGAAGTGGAACCAGAAGCGAGCGGAATCCCTCACACATGAAGAATTCATAAAGGAGGTTTTAAAGCTCCGCTCCCGCCCTGAACCGCAAAAGCCCTGGTGGCTGCGACTACTTGAAACAAGTGGCGGAGCGGCGTTGATTACTGTGCTGATTGGTGGCCTCTTAGGCCAGATAATCAGTATGTCGATTCAAAAGAGCTTAAAGGAAAGGGAGCGAGAACTCGCGGCTTATACAAAGTTTCTGGATCAAGGCTCGGAAACGATCAAACATGCTTATGCGCTGATCGGCAGTTGTATCTCGGCGGCAGACAACCTGATTTCAATAACAGGGGACGAGTTCAATGAAGACACGACTCCTGAACTGCGCAAACAGAAGTTGGAGATATTGTCCAAGTTTAGTGAAGTGAACACTAAGTGGCGTGAGGAACAGCATGGCCTTGGACTCTTAATGAGGTATTACCACCACAATGCAGCAGGGGTAACAGACGCGTGGAAGAATGTGCAGGATTCAAATGTTCAGTACATGGAATGTGCCGCGGATCTTATCTACGAGCATAATCATGGAGGAAAGACTAACCAGACGGTCGTCGCTTGTAAGCAAAAGAAAGACGCACTCATCAAATCACTAGACGTGCTCGCTACCTCAGTGGAAACGTATTGGAAAGAAATTCAAACTTCGAAGTCTCCCTAAGATACCCACACTCCGAAGAAAACGTCTATCGGGTGGCCCCGCCATAAACTCCATCACCCCTTGGTCCATGCCGCCGAACCGAAACTTTGACAAGTCCTTCACGCAGTCTTGGTGTGCGCAATAGTGGTCAGTGGGTCGGTAGTCAAGGCAAAGTCCAGGTTCCAAGGTCCAAAGTCCATGCTACCTTCGATTACATCGAAATCTGGTGCAACCGAGGTCATCGCGTAATACCTCCCGCGCCTTGGCACGCCTTTGATCATCACTTACCGCCGCGCAGTGCGAGCAGCTTCCAGTAAGACACAGGCAGGACGCGCGCGATTACCGACAGCACCTTCGCGTCAGAGCCGACGAGAACTCGCGGTTTGCGACGCTCGATGCCGCGCACTATCGTCTCGCCGGCAATCTCCGGGGGCAGCCGCAGCAACTTGCGGAACAGCTCGCGTTTGCGCTCCACCTCCTCCGCGCTCGCACCCGCCGGGACGCGGGCCTTCTCTGCGATCGAAGTGGCGACGCCGCCGGGGTGTACGACCGTGACGCCGACGCCCGAGCCCTCCAGCTCATGGCGCAGCGATTCGGAGAAGCCACGCACCGCAAACTTGCTCGCCGCGTAAGCCGCCTCCTCCGGTGGCGCGACCAGTCCAAACACACTCGACAGATTCACCACCCGCGCGTCGCCGCTGGCGCGCAACGCCGGCAGGAAGGCCCGCGTCAGGCGCACCACGCCCCAAAAGTTGATCGCAAACAGCCACTCGAAATCCTCCTCAGAGATTTGTTCAAACGTGCCGCCGACGGCGACGCCCGCATTGTTGATTAGCAGGTTGATGCTGGCGTGCTCGGCGGCGACTTGCGCTGGAAAGCTTGCGACGGCGGCGCGGTCAGCAACATCGAGGAGGTGGCGCGTTACGCGGACGCCGTAAGCTCGCGCGAGTTCCTCAGTGCCAGCCATCCCTGCCTCGTCTACGTCAGCCAACGCGAGGTGGCAACCACGGCGTGCGAGCGACACGGCGATCGCCCGCCCGATGCCCCCGGCCGCACCCGTGATCACGGCCGTCTTTCCTTCCAGGCGCATGCGCTTAACCATGCTGGGCCACCTCCGCAGGCTCAGGTTAGTCCAAGGTCCAAGGTTCCAATGTCCAAAGTGACTCGGTGAAGGTTTCGAGCTGGTCGGTAACAACGGTTGCTCTGCCGTCGCGTATCGACTTGAAGAGGTCTAAGCTTCGCCCCCGAGTTGCTCCAACTCATTCGCGAAGAGAGTGAGTGCTTGCTTCACAGAGACATTCTCGTCCGACCAGCGATTCCAAAGTGCAACTATCTTCAGGTTGTCGAGTTTGAAATCGTATGCATGTCGAAACACGTGGCGAAAGCCAAGCATCTCTCCAAGCAGTGACCGTGCTTCTTCTGGTAGTACAGCAGGGCGCAGCGATTTGATTTCCAGGAACATCTTGTCAAGCAACTCGCGGTGCCAACGAGCTTGATCACCCAGATGGTCCTCGAAGCCACGCGAGATTTGTTCAAAACAATTCTCCATTGCGTTATAGATGTTGTGCATGGAATACGCGAGGGAATCCAACTCCGCGGGACTCAAGCCGTCGTGGTTGAATTGCGAGACATGATTTTCAATCCGGGCAATTGCCTCAAGGGCGCTACGGATTATGGCCGCCAAAGTAAGAGCAGCGCTGGAGTCAATTCTCATCATCGAGAAGAATCCCGTGCTCAAGAATTTGCTGACGCAAAAGTGTGGGACAGCTTTCTAGTTCGACGACATCGACGGGACGAGGCAATATCTGCAACAAATGACCCACGCTTCCGAAGAACCGTTCTCCTGGGAGTCCTTCAACAGCAAAATCGAAATCTGAGTGGACTGTTGCTTGACGGCCCTTAGCTAATGAGCCAAATAACCAGACCTTCTTGGCTCCTTGCTCCTTAAGAAAGGTGGCGGCCAATCTTATGTGCTGCCGATCATCACTTTTGAGAGATGCCGGTAAGGTACGAGCCGCAAGGTCATAAGCAGAAACTTTCATATCTGGAATTATTGCATGGACCCCAAATCCCAACAAGATTGGCTCTCTCACTCTCTTAAGCGATCAGCACCTGACGCTCCAGTCAGCGCCTAGCCATGCTTTACCACCTCCGCATGGGCGGCGCGCGCGTCAGGCGCGGCCTTAAACTCCATCGTCCCATCGTCAACGCGGCCGAAGCGAAGCATCGACAGATCCTTCACGTAGTTTTGGTGTACGCGCCAGGGCGTTTTCGATCCCTGTTGCGGCAGAGTGTCGAGCGCCCGCAGCACGTAGCCCGAATTGAAGTCGATGGCCGGCTCCGGTGTTACCGACGGATCGTTTACGCGTGGAGTGCATTGCGCGTAGCCGTGTTGGTCCATGTGCTTCAGCAGCCGACAGACATACTCAGCCGTGAGGTCGCACTTTAAAGTCCAGGATGCGTTTGTGTAGCCGAAGGCGGAGGCAAGGTTTGGAATGTCGCTAAACATCATGCCCTTGTAGGTGAACTTCTTCGACAAGTCCACGAGCGCACCGTCTACGTTGAGTTGCAGCCCGCTCATGAGCCGGAGCACCAGTCCGGTGGCTGTTACGATAATGTCAGCGTCGAGGTGCTCGCCACTCTTGAGCTGTAGACCCGTCTCGGTAAAGGTTTCTATCTGGTCAGTTACGACGGCAGCTTTGCGCTCGTTTATGGCTTTGAAGAGGTCCGAGTCTGGGACCAGGCAGAGACGCTGATCCCAGGGGTTATATTTTGGCGTGAAGTGCTTGAGGTCGTACTCGTCGCCGAGTTGATGGCGCACTCCTCTTGCCAGCATCCACTTAAAGACGTTGGGCCGCCGCCGCGCCAGGTTATAGAAAAACAACTGCATCAGCACATTCTTCCAACGCGTGAGTGCATAGGCCGCGCCCGCGGGTAACACGCGACGCAACCCGTTCGCGATCTTGTCTTCGGCGGGCCGCGAGACAACATAGGTGGGCGAGCGTTGGAGCATGGTGACATGCGCCGCGCGTTCGGCCATCGCCGGAACCAGCGTGACGGCGGTGGCGCCGCTGCCGATGACGACTACGCGCTTGCCTTCGTAGTCGAGATCCTCGGGCCACTTCTGCGGATGCACAATCTGGCCACGAAATTTTTCGACGCCGGGCCATTCGGGAGTGTAGCCGGCGTTGTAGTCGTAGTAGCCGGTGCAGAGATACAGAAAGTTGCAGGTGAAATATTGAGTGCTGAGTGCTGAGTCCTGAGTGCTGAGAGAGGACTGGACCATAGATTTTTCTGGCTTGGTATCAGCTTCTATCGTCCAGAGCGCGTCGGCGGTGGACCAGGAGGCGTGCTTCACGCGGTGGCTGTAGCGGATCTCTTTGTCAACGCCAAACTCGGCGGCCGTCTCGCGGATGTAGTTAAGGATGGAAGGCGCGTCGGCGATGGCCTTGGCGTTGCGCCAGGGGCGGAAGCGGTAGCCGAGCGTGTACATGTCAGAGTCTGAACGGACGCCGGGGTAGCGAAACAAGTCCCATGTGCCGCCCATCGCAGCGCGTCCCTCAAGGATGGCGAACGTCTTCCGCGGGTGCCGCTCACGCAGGTGGCAGGCGGCGCCGATGCCGGAGAGACCAGCGCCCACGATCATGATGTCGAAATGTTCCATTCGTAAGTCCCGAGTCCTGAGTCCTGAGTGCAAAGCTGTTGCCGCCGCTTTTAACACGCGGGCGAGCGTGTGGGCAATCAATTTCAAACTATCCGCAGATTAGGCTGATTACACTGATTGGAGGAGGCGTGAAGACACCGAAGAGGAGCGATCCACGAATCCACACGAAGCGACACGAAGGATGGACGAGACTTCGTGTTTGTTCGCGTGGTTCGTGGATCGTCTTGTTGGCTTGCTCAGTGTTAACCCTACTCTTTGTCGTAGACCGCGCGGTTGGTGATGCTCTTCCCAGTCGAATTAGTTCCGGTAGTGGTAATGACGCGCGTCCGGCCGTTGGCCGACACGACTATTCGACCGGTTAAGCTGACCTTGCCATCCTTCTTGCCGGTTAACGTCATGGTCCGGTTGTTTATCTTCCGGTATGACCGCCTGTCTGTAGTCGGGTCGCCGGTTACCGGATAGAATTTCCGGTCAAACTTTCCGGTCCACTCGTTATGGGTCGCATTACCGGAGCCGTCCGTGCCATCCACGATGACCTTTATGTCGTCACCCGCCGCCTCGTAGACTACGGTGTGGTTCTTCGGCGCTCCCGGACTAAACCTCGACTTCGCCTCGTTCAGTTTCCAGGTGCCCATATGCGGGCTCTGGGCCAGACAAACAGTCGCGCTGGCAAATAACACGGCCAGGGTAATCAGGATCACTCTTCCTTTCATAGCTCCTCCTATTCAGTTTCGGTTGTGGAACGATCAGACGGTTGGTGCGGGCGGATTCTATTACTCGAAGGTCCACTTGGCAACGGGATTTTGCACCAACTCTCTCCGACGCCCTCACCAAGCTCGACCGCCACTACGTCGAACGCCGTGCGCGCTTTGACGCGACACCTCCTCGCGGCCCAATAAATCACTCGAACTTTTCCAGGATGACCCGAAGTTTCTCCATTGACTTGCGGTCGATTTTGGAGAGGGCATTTTTCGCCTCGAGCTGCCGAAGAATGTCGTAAGCCCGCTGATAACTTTGTTTCGCCATTTGTAGTTGAGTAGATTTTTCCGCGCCAGTCGCCAGGTCGGCCAGGCCTTCATAGGATTTGGCCTGAGATTCGATGGCGTTGGCGAGGTTCCTGAGCGAGGCGTTGTCGGAAGCATCGGCGTCAGTCAACTCTTTCAGCACCAGGGCGGCCTGCTCCAAATCCGCGATTGAAGCCCGGAAATTGCGCTGCCTCTTTTTGGCGTCGCCGAGGCGAATGTAGGACGTAGCCAGATCATACTTGAGGCGGCGATTTTTGGTTTCGGTTCCCATCAGCTCTCGCGAAATGTTGACAGCTTTTTCGAGATAGAGAACGGATTGGTCGGGCTTCCCCGTGTTGTCGAGGGTCACGCCCACGCGTGAATAAGTCTTCCCTAATTGCTGTCGGGCTCGAATGTTGGCCGGATCTTTCGCGACCGTTTCCTCGATAACCTTCAGCGCTTTAAACGCGTACTCGTTTGAGAGTGGATCGTTGACTTCTTCGTAAACGCTGCTCGTCATCATGTAGGTCTGGTGGAGCGAGGTGCGCACCCGGTGGTCCAGCGGGTTCTCAGTGATGAGCGCTTCGGACAGCGCCACAGCCTTAGCTATCTCGACTTCGGCCTCCTTTTGTTGCCCTTCCCACGAAAGAGCGTTACCCATCCATTTGTGGGCCTCCGCGAGCAACATTGCACTCTCCAACCGTTCCGACCCGGTCGCCGACGCGGGCGCTCCAGTCAGGAGCGCGGCGGCTTTCTCAAAAAAGGAGATGGCTTCGGCATACTTCTCATTCGTCGAATGGACCTTCCCGATGTCGAGGGTCGTCCTCGCGACTGACAGCCGCAACTCGGTTGAGCCGGGCTGCTCGGCCAGCAGTTCACTGTAGAGACTCAGGGCCGCTTCCGAATTTTTGAGCGACTCCGCCGGCTCGTTTGTTTGCCAGCGAATGTCGCCAAGGGCGCGGTAGTTGTTGGCCAACTGGCGGCGGCGCTCAAAGTCGCGGGGAGCACGTTCGAGCAAGCTGCGTCGCATCGCGTTTGCTTTGTCGTAACTCCTGAGCGCGTCAGCCAGGGCGATCAGGCTCGGGTTGGTCGGGTTGCCCTGGAGGTCGCCGACTTTTTCGTAGGCCGACGCGAGTTCGCTCTGAAGCTGTAGGTCACCGGCCGCTTCATTGGCCAGCGAGTCGAGATATTTGAGCGACTGTGTAAGCACCGCCTGACGCGCGTCGGTCGAGCCCGGCAGGCGCTCGATCTTTGGGGCGATGTCGGAGAGGAGCGCGTTGGAAAGCTGGCGCACGTCGTTGAATCGCCGCTCCGCGCGGTCACGCTCGCGTCGCGCCGCGTTCGCTTGCCACAGCGCAGCTGCGAGGCCAACCACGAGCGCTAGCACAACCAGCGCTGCGGCCCCGACTGTGAGCCTGTTGCGCCTGATAAACTTCCCCGCGCGGTAAGTGAATGAATCTTTTTGAGCGCGCGTCGGCAGTCCGTCGAGATAATTCTGCACGTCCTCAGCAAACTGCGCGACCGAAGCATAACGGCGCGCAGGTTCCTCGCGCCGGGCCATCGCGATGATGTTTGCCAGCTCGGCACTGAGAAACCTCTGCCGCTGTCGATTCCGCTTACTTCCCTGCTCCTGATCCGCCGGCTGGTTCGTAACGCTGGTCTTTTGTCCCGGAGTCTGCGAGCGCCAGCCCGCTGGCGTTAACTGCATGTTGGACCAGGGCGACCGATGTGCGTTGCCAAGCATGTCCTGCAATAACACGCCGAGGCTGTAAACGTCTGAGGCGGTGGTGACACGTTCGCCGCGCGCCTGTTCGGGTGAGGCATAGACGGGCGTGAAGGCGCGCAGTTCGGTTCGCGTGTGGTCATTCGTGTGCTCGTCATCAAGCAACTTGGCGATGCCGAAGTCCAGCAGCTTGGGTGTGCCGTCGGCGGTGACGAGGATGTTTGAAGGCTTAATGTCGCGGTGGACGATCAAGTGCTGGTGGGCGTAAGCGACGCCGCGGCAAACTGCGAGAAACAGTCTCAGCCGCTCCTCGGTGCGGAGATTTTCGGCGGCGCAGTAGTCGTCAATCCGGACGCCCTCGACATGCTCCATCGCGAAGTAAGGCTCGCCGTCAGTGGATACGCCGCCGTCCAAAAGCGGCGCGATATTCGGGTGATGGAGCGAGGCGAGGATTTGTCTCTCGCGACGGAAGCGGCGCGCGAGATTAGAGTCGGCGAAGCTGCGCCGCACCACCTTGAGTGCGACTTCCTGTTTGAATTCGCCGTCAGAGCGCTCGGCCAAAAACACCGCGCCCATGCCGCCGCGCCCGATCTCCCGGATAATCCGATATCGCCCCACAGTTTGGCCGGCGCGCTCTTCGCTGCCTTCTTCGTCCGTAAAAAAATCTGATGAAAAGGCGAGTGCAGGAGCTGTGAGGAAGCCATCCATCTTCTGTTCGCAGGCCAGCAACGACTCAACCTCGCGCAACAAGTCAGGACTCGCTCCCGCGTCATCGAGAAACTTCCGGCGGGCTTGCGGTTCGAGTTCCAGCGCCGCGTCCAGTAGTTGGTCTACCTGTTTCCAGTCTGCTTTTGCCATTGAGATTTCAGCGTCTTGATGTCCGATAAGCTTTAGCTTGTCGTAACGCCTCGACAAACTAAAGGAAGCTCTGATCAAGTTCCTGGAGATTTTTCTTTCCCAAACCCGCGCAGCGGGTGGAAGCATAAAGCCTGGGGTGGAGCGAAGCGGAACCCCAGGTTATCGAACCTTAGCGACCCTGAGCGCGCGAAGCGTGCGATAGAGCAGACCCCTACGATTTCGTGATATTGAATCGCTGTCGCCCACTTTCGTGGGCTCTTTTCCTCTCCTTCTATGATCCTGGGGTTCCGCTCCGCTCCACCCCAGGCTTTATGCTGTCGCCGCGCTTCGCGGGCTGCATGCAAACACTTCAATCACTTGATCAGAGCTTCCTAAAGTTTGTCGGACATAGGTGACTAAACTGACCCACTACCCGCCTCCGCAGGCAGTTCTAGCCTCGTATGATTTAACGCGAATTTTCCGAAGATGAAGTGACATGGCGGAGAGGTAAAGAATGAGCGCGCTCAGGTCACGCTGGTCTGACTGAGTTCGCGATAAAGCCACAGCCTCGCCTTTTTCCAATCGCGCAGCACAGTCCGGGTAGTGACTCCCAAAACTTCTGCGATCTCCTCGTCAGTCAGTCCACCAAAGAAACGCAGCTCGACGACCTTGCCCTTGCGTTCGTCCATTTGCTCCAGCGTCTTCAGGGCATCGTCCAGGGCAATAAGACCCGCCGCGCGTTCCTCAATTGGAATCTGTATGTCGTCGATAGATAGACGGACCGCCGCGCCGCCTCGTTTACCGGAAGCGCGTGCCCGCGCGTGGTCTATCAGCACGCGGCGCATCATGCTCGACGCAATGCCATAAAAGTGTGCGCGGTTCTGCCAGTTAACCCTGGTCTGATCAACTAAACGAAGGTAGGCCTCATTGACGAGAGCAGTCGGCTGCAAGGTGTGGCTGGCGCGTTCTTTGGCAAGGAAGCCGCGCGCCAGACGTCGCAGCTCGTCATAAACAAGCGGCATCAGCCTTTCAGGCGCGTTGGGATCGCCGTCGCTCCATTCGTGCAAAATCCCCGTCACTTCTTTTTGCAGATCAGCGCCCATCCCTGCTCGTCCTCCAGTTAGCGGCGGATTCTATCGCGGAAACAGCTCGATTCACACTAATTTTTGCGGCTGTGTCAGGTATAGGCGCGGACTCTCGCGTATGTGGGCGGAGGATAATCTCATGAAAAGAAGTCGCGTTACTGGCGCGTTTGCGCTCTTGATCGTCGCTAGTTCGGTCGTCGCTTTGGCTGGAGGCGGAATGCCGTTTGGCCCGCGTCTGAGCAGCCTGCTCAACAATTTGCTGGAAACGGCGAGTGCCGCGGGTGGCGTCTCGCGCCTGCAAGCAGCGAGCGCGCGAGTGACGGTGAAGGCCCAAGTGGCCGAGGGGCTGCCGGTTCCGCTCAACCTGCGCGCGACGGTACTGCAGACTGAATACGCGACTGGGACTGGGGTTGATGAGCTGGCGGGGAGTACCCGAGCGCGCGCACTGGCGAGCGGCGACTTCGACGAGGACGGCACGGCTGATCTGGTCGGTAGCTACACGGGGGCTGGAGTCGTCGGCATCGTCACGCTGCAACGCGGCAACGTGGATGCGATCTATCCAAACAGCCCGGAAGCGCGCGAGCGTCGAGCCCGCGGTGTTTTCAGTGATACACCGTTTCACTTAGCAGCAAGTGCTCACCGTGTGCCGGAGGCGGCGCACTTCGTCGGCGCGGGCGACTTCGATGCCGATGGTCATTGGGACGTGGTAACGGCGGGGCGCGGTGGCCGCTCACTCTATTTCCTGCGCGGCGACGGACAAGGCAATCTGGCTGAAGCCGAGCGCGTTGAGTTACCGGGGGAAGCGACCGCTCTGGTGACTGGCGAAGTTAACAGACCCGATGGATTGACGGATGTTGTGGTCGCTATCAACCGCGTTGCGAGCGCTGCGGTGCTCGTCTTTGAATCGCCCGCCGGAGCCTTGCGCGGACAGCCGGAAGAACTGTTGTTGCCGGCGACGGCGAGCGGTATGGCGTTGGGCGCGTTGGATGAGGACGCAACGAATGATCTGGCGATTGCAGCGGGTAACGAATTGCTCGTCGTGCACGGGCGTGACCGGCGTTTGTCAGTGGATCTCGACAGCCGCGATGGTGTGCCTGAAGCGCGCATTAGCCGAAGCGCGTTTGAGTTTGCGCTGGCGAGCGTAGCGGTCGGCGACTACGCGGGCGACGAGCGCGCAGACCTGGCCGTGTTATCGACTGACGGCGCGGTGCAGGTGTTGACTCGCGCCGTAAGCAAAAAGAACACGAAGGCCGGGGGCCCTGTCCGATGGCAGAGGAGCGAGCCGGCGAGCGTGCGCGATGCGGGAAGCGTGCCCGAAGGATCGCACAAGGTTGCTCTGTTAATGACGGCGAAGGTGTCGAGTCTGGCGAAAGACGATCTGATCGTGCTCGGCGACGCGCGTGCGCATGTGATCACGAATCAAGCGGCGCGGGTGAAGTCAATTCAGAGTGGCCATCGAGTCTCGCCGGAGACTCCAGAGTCCTTCACAGCGGAGAGTTTTGCGCCGGCGGCTGACCTTCATCTGACAGCATCGCTCGGTGCTGAGAGCGAGTTGGTGGCTGTGTTGCCAATGCGCTTGAACTCATCCGCGTTGAGCAGTCTGGTTGTGCTCGGCACCGACAGCAAAGCTCCCGCGGTAGTCAATGCGGTGGCGGCCGTGACCTTCACGGTAAACTCGGCGGCGAGAACCACCGACGTGAATCCCGGTGACGGAGTGTGCGCGGATGTGAACGGCAATTGTTCCTTCGCGGCCGCTATCCAGGAGTCCAACGCGCTCGCGGGCGCGGACACGATCAACTTCAACATTCCCGGGGGCGGAGTGCCCACGGTTTCCACTCATGTCCCGAGTGTGAGCGCTGTTTTCAATCAAGTCACGGGCGTGGTGACAATCGATGGCACCACCCAACCGGGCGGCCGAGTGGAGATAAACTCTGACGGATTCATTCCTCTTATCTTTTTCGGCGGGAACAGCGTGTTGCGGGGCGTGGCCATCTATGGGGGCGGTGCCTCGCTTGTCCTGGCCAGTGATGGAAATATCGTGGAGGGGAATTACATCGGTTTTCGGCCGGATGGCAGCAAGCCATCATTTGGTGTTGAAGGGATCACCTTCCGCGGCGGGAGTAACAGCAGCCAGCCCGGCAACAATAACCTCGTCGGCGGCACTACTGCGCAGGCGCGGAACGTCATCTCGAACTGCAACGTCGGATTGAACTTCAGCGACAACACGGGCAACGTCGTCAAAGGCAACTACGTCGGAACCACCATCGACGGGACCGCTGCCCTTCCGAATGCCCGCAATTTGTTGGCCGGTGACTCCGATGTGGTTGTCGGTGGGACAACAGCCGGGGCAGGCAATCTCTTCTCAGGGGCCAACGGGACGGGTACTTTTTCCACCGGCCTCCTGCTTGGCAAGACCGCGTTGATCCAGGGCAACCGTTTTGGCACGACCGCCGATGGCATGCAGCCGATTACGAATGCGGGATACGCGATTGAGGTTCTCACAAACGAGCTGGTTACGATCGGCGGCACCACTCCCGCCGCGCGAAACCTGATCTCCGGAAGTTTGTACGGTATCCAGATCACCCACGACAAGGGCGAGGCAACGCTAATTCAAGGCAATTACATCGGCACGAATGCCGACGGGACGGGGGCGATAGCGAATGTGGGGGATGGCATTCGGTTAACCGGCGTGCGGGCAGTGACAGTGGGCGGCACGTCGAGCGGAGCCGGCAATTTGGTTTCCGGCAACGGCGCGAATGGGATCAATCTGGCTAATGGCATTAATGGCACGCCGTGCCGGAATGTTGTTATCCAAGGCAACCTCATCGGCACTGACGCTTCCGGCACGCTCGCCTTGCCGAATAACGGCAACGGCATCTTGGCAGCCAGCGTCCAGGGCACGCTCATCGGCGGCACGACGCCCGAAGCGCGCAATGTCATCTCCAGCAACGGCGAGAATGGTTTGCGTCTTGAACCGATGGGCGACGCTAATATCGTTAGCAACCGGGTGAAGGTGCAGGGCAATTACATTGGCACGAACCGCTTCGGCACGGGCGCGCTCGGCAACGTTCGGAGCGGGGTGTACTTCTTTTTGAATTCATACGGCTACGACATCGGCGGCACTGCGCCCGGCGCAGGAAACCTCATCGCCTACAACACAGAGAGCGGCATCGCATCAGAAAGGAATTTTATCGGCGGAGCAGTGCTGTCAAACTCAATTCACTCCAACAGTGAGCTTGGTATTGACATAGGCGACAATGGCGTCAGCCCGGCCAACACTGTGGCTCCCGGAGGTTACCCTCCGACGGTGACGTCGGTCACCAACACCGAAGCGGGCACAAGCATCACAGGTACAATTTTCAACCATAACAACTCGTCCACGCCTCTCACCATTCAGTTTTTCTCCAACCCGGCGTGCGATCCATCGGGCCATGGCGAAGGTCAAACTCTGATCGGGCAGACCACTTTCACCCCTGCCACCCAGAACGCGACCATCAACTTCAGCCAGACCATCAGCCCGGCAGTCCCCGGCGGAACGACGATCACCGCCGTCGCCATCCGCGCAGCTGACGCAAATCAACCGAACGATTTTCTCAGCTCCGAGTTCTCCAACTGCGCGCCGCTGGCGGCACCCACTCCGACCCCAACGCCGACGCCAACTGCCACGCCAACGCCGAGCGCAAGCCCAACTCCGACTCCCAGTCCGACAGCGACTCCTACTCCCACGCCGCTCCAGTTGTTTGTCGTCGCGCCGAACCGTGGTGGCGACGCCGGCTTGGTCACATCCCAGCTCACCGGCCAAGGTTTCCAAGCGGGCGCGACCGTCAAGCTCGCGCGGGCCGGACAAACAGACCTCGCCGGCAGCAATATCGTTATCAGCAACAACGGCACGACGATCCACGCCACCTTCGATCTGCGCGGGAAGGCGCGCGGGACCTGGTCGGTCGTCGTCGCCAACTCCGGGGGCGCAACGGCGACGCTTGCCGACGCATTCACGGTCGCAGCCGCCACCGGCGCGCGGGTCTGGGCCGACATCGCCGGTCGCTTCGTCGTGCGGGCCGGATTCGAATCGCAGTTCTTCATCGTTTATGGCAACACGGGCGACGCGAATGCGCCCGCTACACAATTCCGCGTGACGATACCCAAACGCAGCTTCTCCATCGTTCGGCTCCCGGAAAGCCCGGCGGGCTCGCCCGCACACCTTTCCGACACCGGGGACACCTATACGCTAGAGCTTCTCGTCCGCGGCGTACCGACCGGGATGGTCAACTACATCCCCTTCCGCCTCCGCGCGAACCTTGAGGTCGCCGCGCACGAGCCGTTCGAGATGGAAGTTGTGGCCCTCACCTCGCCGGCGTTGCAGGCGATAGCGGATCGCCCCATCGACCCGAACGCGTCTGTGTCCGTCCAGATCACAGAGGACACGGAGACCTCTGTTCGGATGACCCTCCGCGTCACCACCAGCACGGGTCACACGGACGTGCCGCTCCACATCACAAGAGTCCCGGCGACGGAGCCGCGCGAACCTTCGATGACGGTTACCGAGAACAACGGCATCCTGTCTTTCCGGTACGAGGTCGTGGTGCCGACTCCCGAAACCCCGGGCACGGGCACGGGCAAAGCGGGGGGCGAGCGGCCTTCGGATTTGCCGATGGGGAACGTAGTCACCATTACGGGCCAGGCGCCCGGCAGCATTGGGTCCGACGGCACGGTGAATCCCAACTTCGGAACAAACGGCGCCGTCCCCGGCTCCGAGCAAACAGTGCGGACGAGGGAGGCGCAGTTGGGGGTCATCGACTACCTGCTCGACAACCAGGTCATTAATCCCGCCCAGGCGACAGTCCTCCGCAGGACCTCGACGTCGCTGTCGACGACTGATGCCTTAATAGACAACATGTTCATTGGGCCAAACAGGGCTACCACTACACAGTTGAGGGGGGCTAGGGCGACCCTACGCGGTACCTTTGGTTTTGCTCTCTACACTCAATACCGAGCTGAAGCAAGAGAGGCAATCCCCGGAGACACTGGGCGACTAATGCGACTGGTTGACACCGACGGCCCGGACTTGTCTCAGGACGAGTTAATGCGGCGGTTACTCAAAAAAACGTACGACGCGAAGGAGGACAGAAGGCTAAAGCCCGGCCAGACGCAATTCTCAAGCGACCCAAACGACAAAGCGGGACCGCTGGGCGCGGGCGACGTTCACTTCGTCACCGGCGTTGAGCCGACGAGCTACCTCATCCAGTTTGAGAACAAGCCTGAAGCCAGCGCCCCCGCGCAGGAGGTCGTCGTCACCGATCAACTCGACGCCACGCGCTTCGACTTCTCGACCTTCCAGCTCGGCCCCATCACCTTCGGCGAACGCC
>JANMVC010000276.1:0-1694 GCA_031392315.1 Pyrinomonadaceae bacterium
GCCCTCGCCCTACCTTGCTCCGCGGCGCGCGCCTTTCCGGCGGGAAGCAAATGAGCGGCGGGTCCGCGCTCGTTCGGTAAAGATCGAATCCAATAGGAAGAGTGCCAGGGTGCCGGCAATAGTGGTCGCGATTAACCTGTAGGACATCGTCTGTACAAACGGCACGTTGGGAGAATTACCGAGGGCGCGGTGCCAGAACACATAGACCGCCGAATCGAGGAGGGTAGCCGCGGTCAATACGGGAATTCGCACCAGCGGGTTTTCCAGATTGACGCGCGTGGCGACAAAGTAAATCAAATAGGCCGTCAGCGTTTTGGAAAAGCCCCCGGCGCCAATCAGCCCGCCGCTCGCAGCGTCAACGGTCAGACCCGCGATGGTGCCGACGATGAGCGCGTGCCACGCGTGCCGTTGCAGCGCGATGTAAACGACGACGACGAGAGGAAAGTCGACATACGCGAGGGGAAACCAAACCTCCCTGAGCGACAATTGCAGCAGTAAGGCAAGAGCAAGAACGGCCGCGATTTTAAGCTGGGGCATGACGAACAGTAAAAAGTGAAAAGTGAAAAGTGAAAAGTATGAAAAGAAATATTGCTCTCTTCACCCGTCACTTTTCACGCTTCACTGCTTCTTCCTATCTACGTTAGGCAAGGTCTGTTCGGGCGCAGGCCGCTCCGGCGGATGATAAAGCAGCACCGCCACTTCTTCCAGTTGATCAAGTTTCGCGCCGGGTCGAATCAGAATCTCATGCGACTGCGTGGCGGTTCCATGCTTCACCTGGACAACTTCACCGACGCGCAAGCCGGGTGGATAAATGTTGTCCTGACCCGTCGTCAGAATATAGTCGCCCACTTCCACTTGCTGCAGTCCGGAGACATATTTCATTTCAATCAGCCCGCTTTCGCCCGAGCCTTGAACTGATCCGAGCGCGCCGGACCCGCCGAGCTGGCCGACGATAGCGCCGGCGGCGGCCTTCTCATCGGTCACCATCATTACCTGGGCCGTCCACGGACTCAACGCGATCACGCGGCCCACAATTCCGCCCGCCGTAACCACCGGCATGTTTAGCGCGATGC
This sequence comes from Pyrinomonadaceae bacterium, assembly GCA_031392315.1. Classification (GTDB taxonomy): domain Bacteria; phylum Acidobacteriota; class Blastocatellia; order Pyrinomonadales; family Pyrinomonadaceae; genus PSRF01. The sequence goes on from JANMVC010000276.1 coordinate 1,074, forward strand.
CGGCCGAACTACCGCGATCAATCGTGATGGTATTGAACCAAATGGAAGCGTCACGGGCGATAACGTGGGCCGCGACTTGGTTGTAGCCGGTTTGCTCTTTCAAACTGAGAAGACTTTGGAGTCGTTCTTTTTCGGCGGTCGCTTGCCGCGCATTCTGGAGTGCCACTTCGGTGCGGGCGAGCTTGAGCTTTAGATCTTCGTTTTCGACAGCGGTCTTTCTGAAGTTGACGATTTGGCTGATTAAGCCGGAACCGGCGCCACCGGCCTTAGCGAAGAGGTTCTGTACCGGCGAGGCGATGGCCTGAACCCAAACTCGAAACATCCGTTGGTTGCTCGCCTCGTCACGCGCGCCCACGGCCATGATCCCGAGATTAGTCAGCAGCAGGACTACCAACCAGACCGGCGCGCGCTGTCGAATCTCTTTTTGCGTGCGAGTAGCAGCCACAACTTAGAGTCTCAAGTGCAAAGTCCAAAGTCCAAAGTCAAGAAAAGGTTGCGGTTTTTCTGCCGACTGCTTCTGCTGTCTGCCCCGTACTACATTCCGCTGGTCATCGTATTTTCCCAGCGCACTCGTTTGAGGAGATCAAAGTCAGACAGCATCTTGCCGGTGCCAAGCACGAC
>JANMVC010000435.1:0-4469 GCA_031392315.1 Pyrinomonadaceae bacterium
AACCAATGGCATCACTGTGGTCGGATACGGTTGCGACGAAATGCCCGCGTTCTATTCCCGCACCAGCGGCTTGGATATCGACCTTCGTTGTGATTCGCCAGACGCAGTCGCCGAAGTTTTCCGGGCTCAACAAGCATTGGGCATTGCGCCGGCGCTTTTGGTAACTGTCCCCGTCCCGACGGAACTCGAAGTCTCCGCCACCACCCTGGAGTCGGCGCTCAACGAAGCGCTGGCCCATGCTGACCAGCAGTCAATTGGCGGCAGACAACTCACACCCTTCCTGCTTTCGCGAATGGCCGCAGCAAGCGGTGGAGCTACACTGCAGGCCAACATCGCGTTACTGGAAAACAACGCGCGCGTCGCCGCCGGGATAGCGCGTTCCCTGGCAGAAGCCCGCGCGTAAGCAAGGGCTCTCATTCGATAACAGGTTGAGCCCTGCTCACGACGGGCTTCCGCTTGGCTGCCACTGTCGGCTTCTCTGAAAACGAAACTCTGTAATGCTTCATAAAAAAGTGGCGCGCTGCGCCAACCCTGCAAGAACTCGATCGCATCTCAATCGCAAGTTCGAAAACCTAGCTCCCCAAACGATTAGTTAGCCAGACAAACGAAAGCAATGCTTTGGGTCCGGAACATCCATCCGGGCCGGATGTCTAAGTCTGCGCAATTACGCGCCTGAGCTTCTCTCCCCGGCTCTCCGATCAATTGCAACTTGATTAAGGAGACCACCATGCCGAGCAAACTCTTCCTGAAAAACTTAACCATCCCTTCCCCGTGCAGCGTCGATTGGAACTCGATGAAGGGCAACGATCGGGTACGCTTCTGCAAACACTGCGATCTCTCCGTTCATAATCTTTCAGCCATGACCCGCCGCGAGGCGCAGCGGCTTATAGCCCGCTCAAACGGACGGCTCTGCGTTCAGTTTGTTCCGGACGCAAACGGAAAGCCTTTGCTGGCACAGGCGGGGATGAAACTTCATCGCATTGGCCAGCGTGCATCGCGCATCGCCGCCGGAGCTTTCACCGCAACCTTGAGCGTCACGAGCGCCGTGGCTAACAGTTCTCAGAATTCACCAGGATGGCAAACCGACTACGCCAACGCGCCCACCATCTCGCAACCAACGTCGCGTTTCGGTGTCTCAAGCCTGGTGGGCACGCTGACAGACCAGCATGGCGCGGTGATTCCCGGCGCGACTGTCGGGCTTTCCAGCGATCAGTTGCACCTGGCCCTGTATGCGTCGTCAGACGCCTCTGGTCAATTCAGAATAGATAATCTCGAACCGGGCGTTTATAGCGTTAGGATTGAGGCGCAGGGCTTTGCACCGGAAGCCGTGGGCACAGTTTACGTGCAAGCCCGAGGCGAAACGCGCATAGACCGCACTTTGAAAGTTGCCAATATCGAAGTGAACGTAGATGTTGCTTCGGGAGAAAACTCGAGATACGTATCGTTCGGCGGCGCGGTGGCGATGGTTTCGCCAGCCCATCCTTTTGTTAGGGCTGCCCACGAAGACAACCTTGAGGCCCTCGCCATCCTGATATCAGAAACCGACGTGAACATGCGCGATCAGCAGAGCGGGACAACTGCGCTCGAACACGCCGTCAGAAATGCGAACCGCGAAATGGTCCAACTGCTGCTGTCGGCCGGCGCGAATCCAAATGCGCGTGACGCGAGCGGGCAAACGGTGCTGATGGATTTGGACGAAGATGCGACGGCCGATCTCGTCTGGGACTTAATCAACAGCGGAGCGAAAGTGGATTTGCAGGACGAAAGCGGCAACACCGCGCTCATGGAGGCGGCCAGCACAAAGAATCTGGATCTAATCAAAACGTTGATTGATGCGGGGGCAAAACTCGAGACGAAGAATAAACAAGGACGGACGGCACTGATGTTTGCGGCGCTTGCAGGTCACGTCAACACGGTGCGGGCGTTGATACTTGCAGGCGCAGACATCAACGCGGTCGACAAGGAAAACTGCGATGCGCTGGCCCACGCCATCGAAGAGAACAATAAAACGGTAATCAGGCTGCTGAAGTCCCGAGGAGCGATGGAAACCCTGGCGCAGAATGATGAGGACGAGGAGGAGGAGTGAAAGCTAAGAACTTTCCACAAAATCACACGAACGAACACTAAGCCAAATGCTGTTTCGTGCTATTTAGTGTAATTCGTGGATTCTGTTTTCCGTTTTGAGAACGTATGAGTCAGGGCCTGGCGGGATGTGCTACTCTATGCGCCTATTTTGAGACAACGTTCAGGAGGAGACTCATGGCAGACAAGAAAGTAACCTGTAAAAATCCGGTTTGCGGATGTCCCCCGCACGATGGCAAATACTGCAGCGCTTCGTGTGAAGGCACCGGAGATACCGTCGAGATTGATTGCGACTGCGGACATGAAGACTGCAGCGGGAATTTCTAAACGGCAATTTCAGGGATAAAGAGTTACGCAAACTGACGGTTTGCGTTACAACTTCGGGGCGCCTCGCGCCCCTTTCTTTTTTCCGAGCGACATTTTCACAAACTGCGCAGCCAGCTTTGGGCCGGTCCCCTCATCTTCGTGCTTGAAGAAAACAAAAGTCTCTTGCCAATCCTGCGCACGAATCCGTTCACCCCACTCAGCCAAATTCTCTTCAGAGTAGTTGACGCGGCGCAGCCGTAGATAACCCCAATCAGCCGTTTTATCAATGTGCGTAGTCGGCATGTCGTCGGTATCGGAAACAACCAGCGGGCGATTTTGGCTCCGCAGGAGATCAAGCACATCGTCGTCGAACCAGGTGGGATGGCGAAACTCGAAAGCGGCTGGTGTTGCGGGCGGCAACTGCGCCAGGAATGCCTCCAGCCGTGGCAGATCCTTTTTCATATTTGGCGGAAGCTGGAAGAGCACCACGCCCAGTTGCGGGCCGAGGGCGGCGGCGGTATCGAGAAAATATTTGGTTTCCGCTTCAGTCTCGTTCAACCGTTTGAAATGGGTGATTCGTTGCGAGGCTTTGAGTGAAAAGCGAAAAGTCGGCGGCACCTGCGCTTTCCAGTTTTCCAGCATGCTCGGCTGCGGCATCCGATAGAAGGTGGCATTGATCTCGACGGTGCTAAGCCGCTCGGCGTAGTAACGAAGCATGTCCTTCGCCGGAATTTTTTCCGGGTAGAAGCTGCCCTTCCATTCCTTGTAGCTGTAGCCGCTGGTGCCGACGTGGAGGTTCATTTTTTGTGGAGTTCAAGCAATCTAGAGATTGAGTTGTGTTCTAAGTGCAGATTCAACGGCAGACATATCCGATGGTGAGAGGGCACCGATAGAGTTGGACAAGCGCAATTTACTTACTGTCGTCACCTGGTCGGCCATCGCTTTGCTTTGCCTGCCACCGACAGTGACGTACGCTTCGCTGGGATAAAGCTTGCCGATGTTGCTCGTTAGAGGCACAACTTGCACTCGATTCAGATACTTGTTTGAAGTGTCATTGCTGAGGATGACCGCCGGTCTGGTCTTCTTGAGCTCGCCGCCTATTGAAGGATCAAAGTCGACCCACCACACTTCACCGCGTTTCATCGCTCACGTCTCCGATGGTTGCTTCCGCCAACTCAAGTGCCTCAACTTCTCGCGATTCATTCAGCGCCATATCCCGATAGCCGGCATCAAGATCCTGCAAGCTTGGTTGGTCGTCCAGGATGGTGACAAGAGCCCTGCGTGCTCTGGGCAAATGAACCGGCCGCAATAGGCGAACGGCTCCATCCTCATCAATTATCGCATCGAGAATCTGACTCATATTTGCCTCCAGCTCTCACTTATACTGCAAGCAGGTTGTTGGTGAGTCAAGCGGTTCTGTGATACACCAAGGCTGCCGACGATGCCGTAGATTTTGCTAACAATACCCAGGATATGTCATCAACCACTACAAATATTGAATCACTGCAACACGAGGATCGCGTCTTTCCGCCACCGGCTTCATTCGCCACTGCCGCCCAAATCAAGTCGATGGAAGAGCTCGAGCGTTTGCGCGCGGAAGCCAGCACCGACCCCGAAGGCTTTTGGGCGCGGATGGCCGAGGAGCTTCACTGGTTTAAGAAGTGGGACAAGGTTTTGAATTGGCAGCCGCCCCACGCCGAATGGTTTGTTGGGGGGAAGACAAACGTTTCTTACAACTGTCTGGACCGACACCTGAGCGGAGAGCGGAGACAAAAGCCGGCGCTGATTTGGGAAGGCGAGCCCGGCGACGAGCGTACGCTGACTTACGAGCAACTGCATTCCGAAGTCTGCAAGTTTGCCAACGTCTTGAAGAGCGTCGGCATTCAAAAGGGCGATCGGGTTGCGCTTTACATGCCGCTGATTCCGGAGTTGGCAATTGCCATGCTGGCCTGCACGCGCCTGGGCGCCACGCATTCAGTTATCTTCGGCGGTTTTTCCAGCACCGCGCTCATTGATCGCATCAACGATGCAAGTTGCAAATTGGTGGTCACGGCGGATGGCGGTTGGCGTCGCGGCAAAGA
>JANMVC010000442.1:0-14676 GCA_031392315.1 Pyrinomonadaceae bacterium
GCGCAAAAGACCGATGCCATGCAGACCAACAAGAACCTGCTGCTGTCGCCTGAAGCGCGCGTGGATACTAAGCCGCAGTTGGAAATTCTGGCGGACGATGTGAAGTGTGCGCATGGCGCCGCAGTCGGCCAGATTAGTGAAGACGAGTTGTTTTACCTGGCCACACGGGGAATTCATCCCGACCTGGCGCGCAACCTGCTGACGTATGGTTTTGCTGAAGAAGTGATTGGGAAGATCAAAGTCGAGTCGATCCGGGCACAGCTTGACGAGGCAGTCTTGAATCGTCTTAACGCTCGGCTTGAGGCTTAGGCGGAGGCGTTCAGAGTTCAAGCTTTAGCTTCCGTGTTTAGATATGGCAACGATGGAAAAATCAGTTCTGGCAGAAGCGCCGGAAGCGAGCAGTTTCGATGTCGAGCGTATCAGGGAAGATTTCCCGGTGCTGCGCCAGATCGTTAACGGCAAGCCCTTGGTCTATTTGGACAACGCCGCCTCGTCGCAGGTGCCGCAGGTCGTTATCGATCGCGGCAGCGCCTATCTCGAAGACGAGCATTCCAATATCCATCGCGGGGTCCACTATCTCAGCCAGAAAGCCACGACCGCCTACGAAGGCGCGCGCGAGAAGGTGAAGCGTTTCATCAATGCGCGCGAAGCGAAGGAATGTATCTTCGTTCGCGGCGCGACTGAAGGCATCAATCTGGTGATGCACGGATACGGACGGAAGTTCATCAACTCCGGCGACGAAATCATCATTTCGGCGATGGAGCATCACGCGAACATCGTTCCCTGGCAGATGCTCTGTGAAGAGAAGGGCGCGCGCCTGCGGGTGATTCCGATGAACGATGCGGGCGAGCTGTTGTTGGATGAATACGACGCGCTCTTGAGCGAGCGGACGAAGTTTGTGGCCGTCACCCATATTTCCAACGCCCTCGGCACCGTCAATCCAATCAAACGAATGATCGATCAGGCGCACAAGTATGGGGTGCCGGTCCTGATCGATGGCGCTCAGAGCGCGCCGCACATGGCCGTCGATGTTCAAGATCTCGACTGCGACTTTTTTGCCTTCTCCGGTCACAAGATGTTTGCGCCGACCGGCAGCGGGGTTGTTTACGGCAAGGCCGCGCTGCTGGAAAAGATGAACCCATTCCAGGGCGGCGGCGACATGATCAAGAGCGTTACGTTTGAGAAAACTATCTACGGCGATCTGCCGAACAAGTTTGAAGCGGGAACTCCGGCCATCGCTTCGCAGATAGGTTTAGGCGCCGCGATCGACTACCTGGGCTCGCTTGATCGCGAACAAGCCGCGGCGCATGAACAGGAGTTGTTGCGCTATGCCACAGAGCGGATTACAGCGATTGAAGGTGTGCGCATTATCGGCACGGCCCGAGAGAAGACGAGCGTTTTGTCGTTTGTGATCGACGATATCCATCCGCACGACATCGGGACGATTCTCGACCAGGAAGGCATCGCCGTTCGTGCTGGTCATCATTGCGCGCAGCCGGTGATGCAGCGTTTCAACGTTCCGGCGACTGCCCGCGCATCGTTTGCTTTCTATAACACGAAGGAAGAGGTCGACGTGCTGGCGCGAACGATTGAACGGGTGGTCGAGATATTCAGTTGATTTTCAAAGTAGTCGCCATTTTGAGTCTGGTCATTAGTCTCGGGCAGTCTTGGCAGGCCCAGCCATCAACACCGAAGATCAGTAAGACGCAGGCATTACGCGAAGTTAGGGTGAAATCGTTTGGGGGTTGGAAAGAAGCGATTTCGGAGCAAGGCCGCTTCCGGATCCTGTTTCCCGGAACGCCAAGGGTAAGCGACGAGGTCGCTACTATGACGGGGTTTAGGTTCACCTCACGTCCGGGGGCGAACTGGTTCGCATATGTCAGCGATCTGAGCACCACGGTTACGGATGATGTTCAACGGAGGAACAAATACCGTGAGAGCGTCAAAGCTATTGCGCACGATGGCGCAAGGGTTCTCCGCCAGAATGACATTTACCTCAACGGGAAACTCGGAACAGAGTTTGTACTTAAGGGCCGCGGAACGATGAGTTACATGAGGGGTTTCCTCGTCGGCAATCGAATGTGGGTGCTATCCGTGGATGCCTTTAAAACCACAAATAGAGGATCGACCACACCAAAAGATGTGCAGTGGTTCTTCGATTCATTTACTTTTTGGGAATAGCTGTCGGATCACTTTGGAATAACATGTCAGAACTTAGCGAGCTTTATCAACAGGTCATTCTCGACCACAACAAGAAGCCGCGAAATTTTCGCAAGCTTGAAACGGCGAATCATTCCGCCGAGGGTTTCAATCCGCTCTGCGGTGACCACCTCACGGTTTATTTGAATCTTGAAGAGGGTGCGGTGAAGGAAATCAGTTTCGAGGGCTCTGGATGCGCCATCTCCAAAGCGGCAGCCAGCATGATGACGCAGGCTTTGAAGGGCAAAAGCAAGCAGCAGGCGGAGACGCTCTTCAAAGAGTTTCATGGCATGGTGGCCGGTGATTCAGTAGTCAGCGATGAAGAAGACGCGAGCGACGGCCTGGGCAATCTGAGGGTTTTCTCCGGAGTGCGCGAGTTTCCTGTAAGAGTAAAATGCGCAACTCTCCCCTGGCATACGATGCACGCCGCGCTGAACAATCAGGGCCTCATCTCCACCGAATAACAAATCCGACAACCGATTCTTTTGGTCGCTTAGAACGCTTTCCTTTGCGCTTCTTTGCGCGTTCTGTGCGTCCTTTGCGGTGAAACGAGTCATTGGAACCGCAAAGGACTTAAGTTGGCCGCAAAGTGCCGCAAAGACAGACCGCCTCACCGCTTTTGTTTTATGCGGCTGACAAAGCGCGCGCCGGTGGGCATAATGTCCTAACTCAAAATTCAGCACAAGGCGCGCATCAGTGATCATAACTTCCGTCGAACTACGTCAAATCAACCTTCCTTTAATTTACCCCTTCGAAACTAGTTTTGGCGTAACTACGGAACGACATATCATCCTCGTGCGGGTGGTGGATCAGAACGGCGCAGTTGGTTGGGGAGAATGCACCGCCGGCGAAGGACCGTTCTACAGCTACGAATGGGTCGACACCGCCTGGCCCACTCTGAAAACCTATCTCGCGCCTTTCGTCATCGGGAAAGAGATAAACTCTGCAGCCGAGGTGTGGGACTTGATGCGTCCGGTGCGCGGTCATCGGATGGCGAAGGCGGCTCTCGAAAACGCGGTCTGGGATCTGGAGGCGCGGGTTTTGGGCGTTCCTCTTTGGAAGCATCTTGGGGGTGTACGTGAAGAGATTGCTTGCGGCGTTTCCATTGGGATTCAGAAGTCGCCGGAGGCCCTGATTCAAAAGATTGAGACCGAACTGGCGGCGGGCTATCAACGAATCAAGATCAAAATCAAACCGGGTTGGGATTTGAAGATTATTGAGGAAGTGCGTAAGCGCTTTCCTGAGATTCTTTTGTCGGGAGACGCAAACTCCGCCTATACGCTCGCCGACGTTGCGCTCTTCAAAGAGTTGGACCAGTTTGACCTGATGATGATCGAGCAGCCGCTCGCGCACGACGACATCTTCGATCATGCGGAGTTGCAAAAGCAGATCAAGACCCCAATCTGTCTGGATGAGTCGATTCGCATGGGCGCTGATGCACAGCATGCGATCGCGCTGGGCGCTTGTCGCATCGTCAATCTGAAGCTGGGGCGCGTCGGAGGGCACGCGCAGGCGAAAGAGGTTGAACAAGTCTGCCGTGAAAACAATATTCCGGTGTGGTGTGGCGGGATGCTCGAGTCGGGCATTGGACGCGCTCATAACATTGCGATGGCCACGCTTGCCGGATTCACGTTGCCCGGCGACGTGTCGGCGAGTGCGCGTTATTGGGCGCAGGACATAATTGAACCCGCGGTGACGGTAAGTCCGCAAGGAACGATCGCGGCGCCGGATGGCCCGGGGATTGGATTTGAGGTCAACCTCTCAAGAGTAGATGAGTTGACCGTCAGAAAAGAAGCGATATCGTAACGCAAACTGTTAGTTTGCGATGGAGCGAAGAGATACCAGGTTGACTGAGGGAGCGTCGGTCGCAAACTAACAGTTTGCGTTACATAACCCATGAAACTCTCGGATTCGGACATTAGTGCATTGAGCGACTACTTTCGCGGCCGCCAGGATGCGGTCGTGGCATTCGCGCGCGCTTTGGTTGAAGCGGAGTCGCCATCAGGCGACGAGGCTGGGAGCAAGGCAGTGGCTTCGCTGCTGGCAGCGACCGCCGCTGGAATCAATCGAGTTACCGCTTGTGAACGCATCTCCAGCGAGAACTACGGTGAACATCTCCGGATAATCGCCTTCGGCGATTCGCGGGAAAAACCGATCGTGATTCTGGGGCATACCGATACCGTCCACCCGGTTGGCTCGCTGCAACAGCGTCCGTGGCGCGTAGAGGGTAATCGAGCGTACGGCCCTGGCGTCTTTGACATGAAAGCTAACTGCGCGTTGGCGATGGAAGTAATCCGAGCTTTCGCTGCGACTGAGATGACGCCCCGACGTCCGATTATCCTGCTGCTGACTTGTGACGAGGAAACCGGTAGCCGTACCGGCAGGCAACTCGTCGAAGCGGAAGCGCGCCGGGCGCACGCGGTGATGGTTTTGGAGCCACCGGGAAGCGGCGGACGGGCCAAGACCGGACGGAAGGGAACGGGCATTTTTACGATCGAAGCGCGCGGGCGCGCCGCCCATGCCGGACTGGAGCCGGAGAAGGGCGCGAGTGCGATTCTGGAACTGGCCCGGCAAACGAATCGCCTTCATGGCCTCAATGTCGCACTCGATGGCATCACGGTAAACGTCGGCGTGTTTCAGGGTGGCACTCTTTCAAACGTAGTGGCTGCCCAGGCGCGAGCGGAGGTCGATGTGCGGTTCAGCAACACAGCTGAAGCCGAGCGAATCGAGAAGGAAATTTACAACTTGCGGCCGTTTGACGAACGCGTGCGGCTAGTCGTTACAGGCGGTATCAATAGGCCGCCGCTCGAACGCAGTGAGAAAGTGCTGGGGCTCTTCAACCAGGCTAGGGACATCGCGCAACGGTTGGGATTCGAACTGGGGGAAGTCCAGGTGGGCGGCGCCTCTGACGGAAACTTCGCTGCGGCTGCCGGCGCAGCAGTGCTCGATGGACTCGGAATAGATGGCGACGGCGCTCACGCAACCCACGAACACATCATCCTTGACGACATTCCTCGGCGAGGCGCGCTGCTCGCGGGGCTGATAGCGTCGTTGTAGCAAGTCTGGAGTCGAGAGTCTGGAGTCTAAGTTAAGAGCAAGGGCTTTTAGCGCCGACTCGACACTCTGGACTGTAAACTCAAGACTGTTTATGAAAATCGCCACTTGGAACGTTAACTCAATCATCGCCCGCTTGCCCCACGTTATCCGTTGGCTCGAGGCCGTCCAGCCAGACGTGCTTTGCATGCAGGAGACGAAGTGTACGGACGACAAATTTCCGCTTGAAGAGTTTTCGCGGATTGGTTACTGCGCCAGCGTCTATGGTCAGCCCACCTATAACGGTGTGGCGCTGATTACGCGGCAGGAATGCGCCGAAGTGCAGCGCGGGAACTACGAAGATCAGGAAGGCGCACACGCGCGACTTCTGGCGGCGACCGTCGACGGCGTGCGCATAGTCAACGTCTACATTCCCAATGGTCAGGCAGTCGGCTCAGAGAAGTTTGAATTCAAGTTGGACTGGATGAGGCGGCTACGCGGCTTCTTCGATCATAATTACCAGCCTGACGCGCCCGTTGTCCTTTGCGGTGATTTCAATGTGGCGCCGGAGGATCGCGACATCCATAACCCGACGCTTTGGCAGGAACGGATCATGTGCAGCACGCCTGAGCGCACCGCGTTGGACGAAATAAAACGTTGGGGCTTCACCGATAGCTTCCGGTTGCACCATGAAGAGGGAGGACAGTTTTCCTGGTGGGACTATCGCGCCGGAGCTTTTCGGCGCAACCTGGGCCTCCGGATCGATCACATGTGGGTGACGAAACCGCTGCTCGCGCGGAGCACGAATACCTGGATCGACGGTGAGCCACGCACCTGGGAGCGGCCCTCAGACCACGCGCCGGTCATCGCTGAATTTAGCTGAAATGCTGAATTCCAAAGTGCGGCGGCGTTGGTATAAGCCGCCGCAGCTTGGGGATTGTTTACGGAATGGCGGTTGGTGGTGTCCCGAGACTGTAGCTGAAGCCGCCGCCCATTCCAGCCAGAATAGCGTAGACGATGATCAGCACCGTCCAGATCAGCATGATATTTTTGATGCCCAACCTACTTGAGTTCATCCAACCCCAGATGAAGCCAAACAGGCCGCAGATCAGTGCCAATATTCCTTTCAAAGCACCGTCATTCTGAAAGATTTTTATCGCCACGAAAATCTGGCAAATAATCAATCCTACCAAAGCCACCAAAGCAAGTATTCCTAACATTCGGTTTCTCCTCCATTCAATCGATCAGGTTAGAAAACTACGTCTCAACCTCGGATTAGCTGCACGAACGCGGTCGGGAAGAACACCAGTCGCGCCAGCCAGTAGAGCATTAGACCACCCAAAATAATAATTGTAAGTCCCGTTTGTCGTTCCAGCGCTTCCGCCCTATAAATTAGCGGTTCGGCTACTGATCTGGGAAGTAACGTACTGATTATCAGAATTGCAATGAACAAGATAAACACGGGCGCAAACGCATGAAACTTCATCGATGAATGCACGTCGCCACTCAAGAGCAGAGCGCATGCGCGCGTCAACCCACAACCGGGGCAAGGCACACCCGTCAACCTAAAAATTGGACACTCCCACGCGGGATAACCCAGCATGGACAGTCCCACGTGAAGAACGAGCGCTCCTATCAGCAAGAATCCGAATCTGCGATTGCGCAACACCGTTGCTATCGGTGAAAAAGCAGTTTCAGCCTTCATTGCGGGCGGCATTCTATAGCAGGTTGCGGCGAATCACTAACTTTTCTTTAGCGCCCACAGTTTTATTGCCCAACTGGCAAAGCCCGAGCGAGCACAGTTCGGGTGGATGCCTCTAAGCCATCTCCTGCCCCGGTGGTGGCGGAAGATGTGGGCTCATTAGTTCGTTAGGGACTAGCGTTGCGCTCGCAGTCTGTTGCGAATCGATTTCCCTGACGACCATTAGCGCCAGGATGGCCGCCAAAACATCAAGCAGGCTCGTAAGTGCGCCCAGAGCCGCATCATTCTCTGGGGTTAGCGCGCCCCGCCATGACAGTCGGAGATAGATGTTGTTCGCGATATTAGAAATCAGCCAGGTGGCCCACCAAAGAGTGAAAAAAACCGGCGGCGACGGTTCACTAAACATTTCAATGGCCCTGGGCACACTCTTGCTCCAAAGCTCCTTGACCGCTCGGTAGGGGATCACCAGATTCACAAACGGAACAAAGAAGCTGCCAACGGCCCACCCGGAGGAATATTGGATATCGTTTGGACGCACTCCAAAGCTCGGCAGATTTTCGTAAGAGCGGTAAAGCCACATCAGGAATGCCACGATCGTCGCGATATAAACCGCCACCTGTATCAGGCCCAGCCCGAGCAGTAAAAGACCAAAGAGAATTAGTTGAGGGTCGGTAATTTCTTCTTCGACGAAGGCCAACTGCGGGAAGGCGAATTGCAGCAGCGACATCAACACTGAAGCGAGGCTAAGCACTGCACTGGCGGCCAGCAGGAAGCTCACAATGCGCGCGCGGTTGTGAGCGGATGCATAGGGACGCACAAAGCTGCCAGGACCGTAAGGTGGTTGGGAGGCGATGACTGTCAGATCCTTTCGTAAGCGGCGCTAGCGGGCGTTAGTTTGAAGTCAACTCCGCTGTCTTCTCAGTAATATCTTTTTGGGCCCATTCATTGTCGCGGCTGGCTTCGCCCGCCTTCGTGCGCTTGGCGGCCTTCATCTTCTGGACGAGATCCATGTGAGTCGAGAAATAACCGAGGCTCTTGCCCACGAGTTCCTGGACAGAGTTGAACTCCTTATCGACCATAAACTTTTCCAGGCCTTCCTTGAGTTCGTCGATCATCTTGACGCCATGCAGCATCACGCCGGTGCAGAGTTGAACAGTCGAAGAACCAAGCAACATAAACTCGATTGCGTCGTGAGAATTTTCAATGCCGCCGATGCCGCTGATGGAAACGTCCTGCGGCAGACCCAAGGCAAGCTGGCTCACCATGCGCAGGGCGATGGGACGGACAGCCTGTGACGAATAGCCGCCCGGCACTGAGTGACCTTCGACGGTAGGCATGGGCCGCAGCGTGTCGAGGTCCACACCAATTACAGAAAGAATCGTGTTGATGGCTGAAATACCAACCGCGCCGCCGCGAACCGCTGCGAGTGCAGGCTCTTTGATGTTGGTAATATTCGGCGTCATCTTGGCCCAGACCGGAATATTCGAAACTTCCGTGACCCAGCCCGTAACCTGCTCGCAAAGATCCGGATGCTCACCCATCTCTGAACCCATCTTGCGTTCAGTCATCCCATGCGGACAGGAGAAATTGAGTTCGAAGGCATCGACGCCCGTGTCCTGAACCAGTCGAGTGAGTTCCTGCCAGCGTTCCTTCTCATACTCTTCCATGATCGAAGCAACGAGAATGTGGTTCGGGTATTCCTTTTTGATCTGGCGAAACTCATCAAGCCAAACGTCGATCGGGCGATCGGAAATCAACTCAATGTTCTCGAATCCGATTACTTCACCGGAGATACGCGAACGAAGCTTGCCGTAGCGCGGCACGACATTGACGACCTTCGCGGATTCGAGACTGATAGTCTTCGCCACCGCGCCGCCCCAGCCGGCGTCGAACGACTTGGCGATCACGCGGGCATTGGTTCCCGGAGGGCCGGACCCGAGCAGGAAGGGATTGGGGAAGGTAATGCCGTTAACGACAATCGATAAGTCCATGCGTTGACTCCTATGTAACGCAAACTGTTAGTTTGCGATTGCTCAAAGACAAAGACCGCAAACTAACAGTTTGCGCTACAGTTTATCAGTCCGCCACCAGCGCTCCGTAAGTGTCCGGCCGGCGATCACGGAAAAACTGCCAGGTGTTGCGCACTTCGCGAATCATGTCGAGATCCAAGTCGGCAACGACGAGCGCATCCTGATCGCGCGGCGCTTCGGCGATGAAACGCCCGCGCGGATCGCAAAAATAGCTTTGCCCGTAAAACTCGCCGATGTCCCAGGGCTGTTCATGCCCGACGCGATTAATAGCACCAATGAAGTAGCCATTAGCCACCGCGTGCGCGGGTTGTTCTATGCGCCAGAGGTATTCCGAAAGACCGGCGACTGTGGCTGACGGATTGAAAACAATCTCAGCACCATTGAGGCCAAGCGCCCGTGCGCCTTCCGGAAAGTGGCGGTCGTAGCAAATGTAAACGCCGATGCGAGCAAACGCAGTCTCAAAAGTAGGATAACCAAGATTGCCGGGCTTGAAGTAAAACTTCTCCCAGAACCCTGGGTTAACATGAGGGATGTGGTTTTTCCGGTACTTGCCAAGATACTTGCCGTCAGCATCGATCACCGCCGCGGTGTTGTAGTAAACGCCGGTGATCTCTTCTTCGTAAATCGGCACGACGATCACCATGCCGTGGGCCTTGGCCACTTCCTGCAGCAGCCGGACCGTTGGACCGTCGGGGATTTTCTCGACCGCTTCATACCAACGCGTCTGTTGTTCAGCGCAGAAATAGGGAGTGGTAAACACTTCCTGCATGCAGACTATCTGCACACCCTGCTGCGCCGCTTGATCGAGAAAACCGAGGTGCTTTTCGAGATTAAGGCGCTTGATGTCTTCTATCGGCAGATCAGTGGGCGCGGCATTCGTGCATTGAATGAGTCCGCATTTTACAGTTCTTGGCATATGGGCGATTCCTCGTCAGTTGATCGGAGTGTTTCAGATTCCTTAGCTGGCAAATATGATTGTGCCCGGTCGAGTTTGCGCCGTCTTGATATTCCGGAAGGGCAACGGCCATGTTTATAGCATTGAAGTGACGGTTTTTCTATGCTGAAGATCTACTGTTCAGAGTGATCAGCTTCAGCAGTGATTCCTGCTGAGGGTGGAAGGGCCTTCATCAACGCATAGTGAGTTAGTGCGGCTCCGCCAAATCCGACGAACCACGCGTAAGGATAAAGATCCAACAACCAGCCAACTGTTATTCCGCGCCATTCCAAAATCTTTCCGCCCCAGGCCAACGCGCAGCCCAGCAAGGTCGCAATAACCGCGCGCCAGTTCCAACCGGCGGCGTAGGTATAAACGCCTTTCGTACGATACAGGTCGGGAAGCGCTAACCGTTTGTTGCGCACCATCCAGTAGTCAGCAATCAGGACGCCTGCGATTGATCCGAGTCCGCCTGAATAGCCCACCAACCAGGCGAAGATGTATCCCGAAGGGTCAGCGAGCAGTCGCCAGGGCTGCATAATGATGCCGACAATTCCGGTTATCAAACCACCGGTGCGAAACGAAATCCACTTCGGAAATGCGTTAGCGAAATCATTAGCTGGCGAAACTACGTTGGCGGCGATATTCACTGCGAGAGTGGCGACGACAACCGTGAACATTGAAATTGCGATCACCACCACACTTTGAAACTGCCCGACCAGTTTCATCGGATCCCACAGCTCGTCCATCTTCATGTGCGGATAGATCACAACTGCCGCTGAGGTGATCATCACGCCCATGGCCGCGAAGACAGTCATCGTGGTTGGCAGCGCTACGACTTGGCCGATGGCCTGTTCGCGTTGGCTGCGGCCGAAGCGGGTGAAGTCTGGCATGTTGAGCGAGAGTGTGGCCCAGAAGCCGATCATCCCTGTCAGGGAAAGAATGAAGATGGGCCAAAACTCTCTGAAGGTGCCGAATTTGCTTTGCTGGGTTAACAGGTAGCCAAGCCCGTTAGCTTTCCAGATGGCCCAACCCAGCAACAGCGCTGTCATGATCAGCACAAACGGCGCCGCCCAGTTTTCCACTTTCCGCAGCAGATCCATGCCACGATAGATGATGTAAATATTCAGGCCCCAGAAGAGTAGAAACGAAAACCACGCGGTACCCATGTGTCCCCAGAATGGTCCGCCCAGTAGTCCTTTCCATCCGGGAATGATTGCGCCGAAGAAAACATTTAGAGCTTCGCCGCCGATCCACGCTTGAATTCCAAACCAGCCGCAGGCAACGATGGCCCGCATCAGCGCCGGCAGGTTTGAGCCGTATGTTCCGTAGGCCGCGCGCGCGAAAACCGGGAAGGGAATTCCGTATTTGGTTCCGGGATGCGAATTCAGCAGAATCGGTGCAAGTACAATCGTGTTGCCGAGGAGGATCGTGATCAGCGCCTGCCACCAGTTCATGCCCGCGCTGATCAGTCCCGAAGAAAGCATGTAGGTCGGGATGCAGTGGGCCATGCTGATCCAGAGCGCGGCATAGTTGTAAGTGGTCCAGTTGCGTGCTGAGATTGGTACGGGCGCGAGATCCTCGTTGAATAACGGGCTCGATCGGATGTGCTCCGCCACTTCTTGGCGAAGTTCTACGCGGCCGTCGGAGTGTTTGATTATTTCGGATGCGCTGCTCATGTGGTAGGAAGCCGATGCGTTTGCGCTGCTCCGACTACTTTAGTTCAAAACTGACGGTTACCTGTGCCTTGATTGAAATCTGACCGAGAGCAATTGTGCCTTCGGTGCTCTCAGCAGGGTCGCCCACGGATCTTGAGAAGTTGCTGATGGAGTTTTGGGCATACGCGTAGGGTGTTTGCGCCTCTTCGGTAATCGAGTAAGCCTTGCCGATCGTCTGACCGATCTCTTTGGTCAAGGCGATGGCTTTTTCCTGCGCTGCCTTCATGGCCTGCGCGCGGGCAATATCCCGGTACTTGCGGGATTGCGAGGTGCGAAATGAAACGCTTTGAATGTAGCTAACGCCTGACTTGAAGATGTCGGCAAGCAAGTCTTCGGCCTTGCTCACATCCTGCAGCACGATGGCCAGATTCTTGGTGACCGTGTAGCCGAGGAATACCGGTGGCTTCTTAGTTACGTCTTCATCGGTATATCGTTGCGAGACGTTTATGTAGCCAGTTTGCACTTTCGTAGGGGGAATTTGGTATTGCCGGGCAAGAGCCAGCAGCGACTTCACGATCTGATCGTTTTTCGCCTGCGCCGTTGGCAATTCCTTTTCCATGGTCACAATGCGCAAGCTAAAAGCGACCTCGTCAGGCACGACCATAACTTCCGCCTGACCAGTAACTGTAATCAGTGGTCGGTCCACAGCGTTTTGCGCAAAGAC
Source organism: Pyrinomonadaceae bacterium (assembly GCA_031392315.1). Lineage (GTDB taxonomy): Bacteria > Acidobacteriota > Blastocatellia > Pyrinomonadales > Pyrinomonadaceae > PSRF01. Next base: position 12,281 of record JANMVC010000442.1, read on the forward strand.
GGAGCTGGTCGACAATGTGAGCGCCAAAATAAATAGCAGTTTTTTCATCATGCTTTTCATCTTTCTTGAATAAGACTTGGCTCCCCTTATCGCTTTTCGTAAACCTCCCGAAAAGCTTCCAGCAGAGGCAAGTCGACAGCATCTCTGGGCCGGCCAGCCGAGCGTTTGCTGGCAATTATGTCGCGGATGTTCAAAACCGGAAACCCACTAGATACGTCCATGCGACTTTTGGCTTCGTCATAACTCTCAATTCCATCGGGCGCGAACACCAGATCGATATCGAAAGGGCCAAACTTCAATTGGACGAAGTCTTTGCCTCGAACAATCTCGTCCTGGATGTTGGAGTCCAGGTCGAATCCCAGGTCCTTGAGCGCCGCGACTATTCGCGCTCCGTTCGATGGGTCCTTGCGTGGATACACATCGACATCCTGCGTAGTCCCGGGGTAACCGAGCAAGATTGCGCCACTCTTGCCAATGAACATGTAGTCGACTTCATGGGTAGCGAAGGCCGCTGCAACTTCCTGGGCCTGAGCGGGATTAAATTGATCACGAGCCATCTAGGATCTTTTTCTGCAGCGCATTCGTTTCGCCATAACCGAGGTACTCCGGCAGATTTTCGCGGCACCATTTGCGATAAGCCGCAGTTGACTCAAACGAGCGCCAGGGCGCGTCGTCCATCACCGGCTTGTAAACGTAGCAGAACCCGTAACGCATGCGCTCTGCCACAGTCCGACGCAGGCTGCGCTCACATTGTTGCCGGAAATCATCGAGGCCGTCGTCCTTCATACATCTCTCATCTTACATCGTCACACATTCGCCACGCTTCAAGAATTGTCCATCGCCCGCTTTCCCAATGTATTCGCCATTCTCGATCACCACCTTGCCGCGCGAAAGCACAGTCTCCACTACACCCTTGATCTTCTTCCCTTCGTAAGTGCAGTAGTCGACATTCATGTGGTTGGTTTTCAGGCTGAGTGTCTGTTCCTTTTCAGCATCGAAGACGACGATGTCAGCGTCTGACCCGACCGCGATCGTGCCTTTCTTCGGAAACAATCCAAACATCTTCGCCGCGGCCGTCGAAGTCAGTTCAACAAAACGATTGAGGCTGATGCGATTTTCAACCACGCCGCCGTTGTAAATCAGCGGCACGCGATTCTCGACGCCAGGCGCGCCATTGGGAATCTTGGAAAAATCGTCGCGGCCAAGTTCCTTCTGCTCTTTCATGCAGAAAGGACAATGGTCGGTCGAGATCACCTGCAGGTCGTCAGTCTTCAGACCCTTCCACAATTCCGCCTGGTTCGACTTATCTCTAAGTGGTGGCGTCATTACATATTTCGCGCCATCGAATCCGGGTTCGTCGTAGTCGTCGAGGGAAAGGAAGAGATACTGCGGACACGTTTCGGCAAATGCGGGAATGCCGCGATCACGAGCCTGGCGAACTTGATTCAGAGCGTCTGCGCACGAGAGGTGCACGATGTAGACGGGCGACTCAGCCATTTCGGCAATCGCGATTGCACGATGCACGCCCTCGGCTTCAGCAATCGTCGGCCGCGTTAGCGCGTGATACTTCGGCGCCGTGTGGCCCTTCGCGAGCGCATGCTTAATGATTTCGTTTATGACGATGCCGTTTTCGGCGTGCATGCAAATCAGGCCGCCGCGTTCGCCCGCAGCCAGCATCCCGCGAAAGATCGTGGCATCGTCAACCAGAAAAACGCCGGGGTAGGCCATGAACATCTTGAAGCTGGTGACCCCTTCGTCCATCGCCGTGTGCAGCTCCTCGATTTGATTGTCTTCGAGTTCAGTCGTGATCAGATGGAAGCCATAGTCGATTGCCGTCTTGCCTTCGGCTTTCTGGTGCCAGTTGTCGATGCCTTGAATGAGCGACTCGCCTTTGTACTGGACAGCGAAGTCGATGATGGTGGTGGTGCCGCCATAGGCAGCGGCGCGCGTGCCGGTGAGGAAGTCGTCGGAAGCTTGCGTGCCGCCAAACGGTAGCTCCATGTGCGTATGCGGATCGATGCCGCCGGGAATGACGAGCTTTCCGGCGGCATCGATGATCTTGTCGGCTTCCATCTCGAGTTTCGCGCCGATAACGGAAACGCGCTCGCCTTCAATCAGAATGTCGGCTTTGTAGTCGTCGATGGCCGTGATCACGCGGCCGTTACGGATTAGGGTTCTCATTGTTCGTCCCCTCTCAGAAGCACCCTTGTTGAATTTGAATTGGCTTAGTTCAGTCTTCGAATGCGGCGTTGGCGTCCTACGAACCGAACTTGAACGACCTAAGAACGATTGCCAACCCTCCCTTTTCGCCTACGTCGTCAACACTACGGACGTCCAGGCTTTCAGAAGAAGCCAGCATGATCAGTGCGGCGCCCTTTCGTCCCCCGGAGCTCGGA
>JANMVC010000457.1:0-7676 GCA_031392315.1 Pyrinomonadaceae bacterium
AAGCAGAAGAACGCCAAGTCCTTGCCGGCCCAGCAGACGGGCACACTGCAACCCAGCCAATCCTGCCCCGACTATAATTACGTCATAGTGTTTCATGTTGATATCTTCGCCAGAGCCCACGCAGATTTCCGTTTGTAAACATTCGAACCGTCCCGGCTCAACCCATCCAAAGCGCTTTGCATTGCAAAGCCAATAGACAAAAAGCGGCGGGCACGATCGCCCGCCACCCGTGTTCTAGCGATTGCGCATCTGTTCGATGATTGCTTCCATGTGGCTTAAGTAGTTATCGAGTGCGCGTTGGCCCGCAGTGGTCAGCTTGTATTCCGTTCTTGGGAGCCGATCCTCAAAGGATTTGGTGACCGCGATATATCCCGCGTCTTCGAGTTTGCGCGCATGCACGCTGAGGTTGCCGTCGGTAGTGTTCATCAGGCTCTTGAGATCATTGAAGGTCATCGACTCGTTTGCGGCGAGCGCACTAACGATACCCAAACGCAGGCGTTCGTGGATCAATCGGTCCAGTCCAGGCGCTAGGTGCTCCGCCGTAGCAGTACGGACCTCTTTCAGTGTTCCCCGCTTTTTGGGGGACGAATTCTTTAGTGCAGATTGTCTAGCCACCATATCTCCTTGCGATCACAACTCCGAAAACAATATGCAGTCCGCCAAATCCGGCTGCCATAAACCAATCCGCAAAACCGAGTGGAGCCATCAGGGCCACAGCGCCGAGCGCCATGAAGCAGAGGCCCATAATCGGAACCACGCTTATGGAAAACATTCCCCCAGTGATCACGCCGGTGCCGTAGAGTAACAACCAAAGTCCGGGAATTGCGTTGACTAAGCCCGCTCGATATAGGACGACGGTCAGAACCGCCCCCGCCAAAATCGGGGGCGACAAACTGAAAGCGACTTTGCGTCCCGGCCCCGAAAGCAGAGGCATCCTGGCCGCGCGTGCTTTGCGGTCCATAGACCAACCCGCAATCAGCAAGGCGACTACAGCCTCGGCGCACCAGATTGCGAGCCAGTTTTTAAAAACCTGTTGACGGGACGCCAGCGCCGACGCGGCCAGAGCGGTAACGCCGATGGACACCTGGCCCCAGCCTGAAATGTTGGTGAAGGCAGTAGCCCGCTCCATCGTCTCGCGGATGTACTTGAGATTGTCCATGGCCCGCGCGTGCAGTTCGGGCGGCGCTTCTTTGGGTGCGGTGACGAGGTGAATTGAGCCCATATCGGCGAATGCTACGCCTCCGGCGTTGCCTAGTCAAGTACTTTGCAGAGCAAAGCTAAACGCTGGGAGCGCGGGTGTCCTGCCCGTAAACGCGAGCGAAGCTCGCGAAATTCTTACGCGGCGGCGGGTTGTATATCGACTTTTCTATCGGCGCTGCGCCATCGTGCGACCAGAACTACCAACGCGGCCACTCCGACAATCAGGCTGATAATCTGCGAGGTAGACAGGCTCGTGAGCGTGGTCAGTCCCAGAATGTCGCCGCGCGGATCGTCGCGCACAAATTCAATCAGGAAACGAATTATGGAATAGAGCAAAGCGTAGAAAAGTATTACCTGGCCGCTGAAGCGCTTATGCTTGTGCAACCATAAAAGGAAGCCGAAGACAATCAGCATGGCAAACGACTCGTAGAGTTGAGTGGGATGGAGATGTACGTCGATCGGCACTCCGGTGATTTCATGACCAAGCGCCGAAAACTTGACGCCCCAGGGCAAGGTCGTCGGCTTTCCCCAACAACACCCCGCAGAGAAACAGCCCTGTCGTCCGAAAAAGTTTCCAATTGCGATGCCGGGCGCGCAGGCGTCAGCCGTTTTCCACCAGGGAAGCTGATACCGCTTCATTAGGAAATATCCGGCCACCACGGCGCCGATCAATCCGCCATAAAAAACGCCGCCCGAGCGCAGGAAGTCGAGCGAGAGCAGTTCCATCGGATTAGCGCGAAACTCCGGCTCCGTGAGCAGCATCAACAGCTTCGAGCCGATCAGCGACGCCAGCAACATCCACAAGCTCAGGTCGTAGATTCGTTCGCGCGGCAACCCATCGCGAGCGCCGAGTTTTACCGTAATGAGGATCGCGCAGAGAAACGCGAGCGCGAGAAACACGCCGTAGGTGTTAATGGGAAAACTGCCGATGTGAAAAAGTTCAGGATACATGGACGATAAACAGCAGCAATCAGCCGGACAAGCCTCCAGCTATGGATTGCTGGCCATCTGCTTTTCTTTCCGATTTGCAAAAACCATATCGTAGGCCAACAGCAACGCGCCTATCGTGATACTGGCATCGGCGATGTTGAAAGTGGGCCAATGATAGGAGCGCGCGTGAATGTCGATGAAGTCGATCACATAACCCAATCTGGCGCGGTCAGTCAGATTGCCGACGATTCCGGCAAGCAGTAGTGCACACGCTCCGAGCACACGGTCGTCGTCGCGGGGCGTGCGTAGAAAATAGTAGAACACCACCAGCGCCGCGACTGCGGCCAACGCTACGAAAACCCAGCGACCAAGACCTCCGGATTCCTGCAACTGCCCAAACGCAATCCCATCGTTCTGCGCGTAAACTAAATCAAAGAAGCCATTGATAATTGTTCGGTCGTTGCCAAAGCGCAGCGTACGTACGGCCCAGGCCTTGGTGGACTGGTCGACCAGGTAAATCCCGCCGGCGGCAATCAAATATGCTGAGCGCCAGCCGAAGCGGGTTCTACGATGTGCTTTAACTTCGTCCATTGTGTGCTGAATTGAGTGTGCTGGCGCTTCCGGCGGCGAGAAAGGAGTTATTGTCAGTCTCAGTTTTCGTGACTCGCCTCGATTTCTTTCAGAGCACTGACGCACCTTTCGCAAACGTCAGCGTAGCGGGCAGACTCACCGACGCGCGTCGAGTAGTTCCAACAGCGTTCGCACTTCTTCCCTTCAGCGCGAAGCACGCTGACCACAACTCCCGCTGCCTCCCCGTCTGACTTCGCCACGTCCACTTCGGAAACGATAAAGAGATAGCGCAGCTCGTCCGCGTAACGCATCAACAGGTCGTAACTGTCACCTGCCGCGGCTATCGCAACCCGCGCCTCCAATGAACTCCCAATCTGCTTATCGATTCTCGCCTGTTCGAGGGAATGCAAAACATCGTCGCGAATTTCGAAGAGGCGGTGCCAGTCGGAAAGCAAAGCGCCGTCACCCGAATCCTTCGCCTGCGGCAGCAAAGCCAGGTGAACGGACGCGGCTCGGTCGGCGTCTGCGGGCAGGTTTTCCCAAATCTCATCAGACGTAAACACCAGGATTGGCGCCAGCATTCGCGCGAGGGCATCCGCAATTTGGTAAAGCGCAGTTTGGGCTGAACGTCTCGCCGCATTGCGCGGTGCAAACGTGTAAAGCCGGTCCTTGATGATGTCGAAGTAACGCGCCGAAAGCGTCACCGTACAAAACTCGGAAAGCAGTTGATAGACGATGTGAAACTCATACGCGTCATAAGCTGCGCGAACCTTGCCCACCACTTCGTCAAGTTTTGCTAATGCCCAACGATCAATTTCCAGCAACTCGCCCTCGGCCACAGTGTCTCGCGCTGGATCGAATCCATGCAGATTGCCGAGCGCAAAACGCGCGGTGTTACGAAGTTTGCGATAGCCGTCTGTGACGCGCTGCAGAATTTCCGCCGAGCAACGCATGTCCTCGAAATAGTTTGACGAAACCGACCAGAGCCGCAGCGTTTCCGCGCCGGAGTCTTTGATCACTTCCTCTGGCGCGACCGCGTTGCCGGCAGATTTGTGCATCGCCTTGCCCTGCGCGTCGAGGGTCCAGCCGTGCGTCAGCACATTTTTGTAAGGCGCCCGATCATGAATCGCCAGCCCCACCATCAGAGACGAATTGAACCAGCCACGATATTGATCGCCGCCTTCGATGTAGACATCGGCCGGCCAGGAAAGGTTGTCGCGGTTCTCGAGCACAGCGATTGACGACGCGCCGCTATCAAACCAGACGTCGAGAATATCCGTCTCCTTAGTCCACTCGTTTCCTCCGCATTCCTTGCAGACATATCCCGCCGGCAAAAGTTCATGCGCCTCCCGCGTGTACCAGGCATCGGCGGATTCTTTCTCAAACACGTCCGCGACGCGATTGATGATTTCCGGTTCAGCCACTGGCTCGGAGCATTTCGCGCAATAGAACACCGGAATCGAAACTCCCCAAACTCGCTGGCGCGAGACGCACCAATCAGGCCGGCCGCGAAACATGTTGCGCATGCGATCGCGTCCCCAGGCCGGAATCCAATTAACGTTTTCAATTTCTCGCAACGCCGCGGCGCGCAGGCCTCGCTCGTCATCGTTGTGGTTGTCGGTGAAATTACTCATATCCCGCCCGTCGTCGTCTTTCTCAACGAAGGCGTCCGCGACCTGATCCATCGAAATGAACCACTGTGGCGTGGCGCGGAAGATCACTGGATTTTTGCAGCGCCAGCAATGCGGATAGCGATGCTCGTAGTTTTCAGTGAACAGCAGCAGCCCACGCTCGCGCATGAATTCGACGATACGGGGATTGGCTTCGAAAACACTTTGCCCGGCGAAATGTTCTACCTCAGGCGTGAAGTGGCCGGCGTGATCCACCGGACAATAGATCTCCAAACCGTAACGCTTGCCGATCACAAAGTCGTCGTGGCCATGACCCGGCGCGGTATGGACGCAGCCTGTGCCGGCCTTGCCGGTAGCCTTCTTCTCGCGTGCTTCGCTGACGTCGAGTTCGGTTTCCGCGTCAGCTTCGCCGCCGAGGGTGACGTGTTCGCCGACCATCAATAACGACTCGCGATCAAGCCACGCGTGGCGGCAGGACAAACGATCCAATTTGGCGCCCGGGAAACGCGCCAGCACTTTAGGCGCCGGCAACTTGCCATCAGCGTCGCGTTCGCCCAGTTCGCATTTCTCAGCGACTGCGCCCAACAACTCTGAAGCAACGATGAACACCTCGCCGCCGTGTTCGAAAGCAGAGTATTCGAAGTCGGGGTGAACGGTGATTCCCAGGTTGGCGGGGAGCGTCCACGGGGTCGTGGTCCAAATCAGAACAAAAACTTTCCGACCGGCCAACGCCGGATCGATCAGCGATGGATCGCTCGCCAGCGGAAACTTCACATAGACGGAAGGGCTGGTGTGCTGATGATATTCAACCTCAGCTTCCGCGAGCGCTGTCTGGTCGTGGATGCACCAATAAACCGGCCGCGCACCTTTGTAGACGTAACCTCGTTCCACGAAGCGGCCAAACAGGCGGGCTGTTTCCGCTTCGTAGTGATTCGACATCGTCAAATAGGGATTGTCCCACTCGCCCAGGATGCCGAGGCGCTGAAAGTCGCGCGTCTGACGTTTCAAAGCCTGCGCCGCATGTTCGCGGCATGCACGACGGATGGCGACCGCGGGCATGTTCGCTTTTTTCGCGCCGAGCTTGCGGTCCACATACAACTCGATTGGCAGTCCATGGCAGTCGTAGCCGGGAACGTAGGGCGCGTCGTAACCCATCATATTGCGCGACTTCACAATGAAGTCTTTGAGGATCTTATTCATCGCCGTGCCGAGATGAATGTCGGCATTCGCGTAGGGCGGACCGTCGTGAAGGATAAACTTGTCTGCGCCGGTGCGGGCCTCGCGAATCAAATCATAGAGACCCATCTCCGCCCACTTCTTCAAGCGCGCGGGCTCTGTCTGGGCCAGGTTAGCCTTCTGCGAGAACGCAGTCTTCGGCAGGTTGACGGTCTTTTTCAGATCGAGTGGGGTTTCAGTAGACATATCGTTCACTATTCGGAATTTGTAATACTAACAGCAGACCTCGAACAACTAAAAACCCGAACCAAATCCATCGAGGATGATTGGTTCGGGTTCTTCCAACCGTTAAGCAAGCGATCAGCCGATGAACATCTCGTCCTCTGCGTAAGTTTGGTTAATGGGCTTCGGTATGGGAGCTACGAGAACTTCGAGTCCCCGCCGGAAGCCCGCCATAATCGCGGCCAACTCGCGCGCCGGTTCCACTACTTTGGTCTGGATGAAATCCGTGGTGGATACGACCTGCTGGTTGGTTCGATCGATGGTACGGCTGACGAGCTCCACTTTGTCGCGGGCTTCGTGCGCCGTGTCACTGACCAGATCCTTTAGCTCTCCAACTTCGTCTTTGATTATCGCCAGCGACTCCGAAAGATTCGAGGTAGCTGCAGAGAGGTGGCCAGAGACTGCGGTGAATTGCTCCGCGATTAGTTTGCCCTGGACGGCGATCTGCCGTCCCTGCTCGCCCATCACCGTTACTCTTTCGATTAACGGTTCGAGCTTTTCTTCCAGCCGGTTAACCGACCTGACGGCGCGACTCACAAACACGGCGATCGCCACCATCGCCGCGGCGATGATGATGAACGACAGGGAGATGACTACCATCACCCAGAACATTGGATCGCTGGTGTTCATAGCTTCATTTTCGATTGCCAATTGCCGATTGCCGATTTTTAGACCATCGGCGGCACCTGCCGTTTGGTTTCAACGAAGTTCTTAAGCCAAGAACAAAACCAATCGGCAATTGGAAATCGGCATTCGGCAATGCCCTAGTTCGCCTTCTCGGTGTACTTCGGAGCGGCGTCAATCCGGCCTGACAGTTCGGTTTTGCGCTTCTCTTCCTGATAAGCCTTCTTGCCGGCATCAATCGCTGCGGCCACGGTGCTGGTCTGGCGAGTCGCTGTGTCGCGTGCGGTCTGGGCCACTTCGCCAACTTTCTCAGCCGCCTGAGTGTAAAGCTCTGAAGCCTTGTCGGCAGCCTGCGTGTAATACTCCGCAGCCCGCTCGCGACCGGTTTCGTAGTAAGTACCGGCTCGTTCGCCGATTTGCTGAGCAGCTTCGCGCGAGCGGTCGATGCCTTTACGCGTCGCATCGGCCAGGTCGCCGCGCAGTTCGTGACCGGATTTCGGTGCAAAAAGCAGCGCAATAACGGCCCCAATGCCGCCACCGATAAGCAGATAAGTCAGGCGAGTGGAGATATTGTCACCAGAATCGCGTCGATAATCATCGTGTCCCATAAGAGATTCCTTTCCGAAAACAAAGCCACGGGCTTTGAGGGTTTAATTGTTAATGGAGGTTTTCAGGTAACGACTATAACAAAACCCCACGAAACGGTGCAACAACGTGGGCCACCGGCCACCGTCGGTTTACGAGATCCACGAAATCACACGAATCTGCACGACAAAAGTTAGTCCTGCTTAGTGTGGTTTAGTGGATCGACTCCACCGTTGTATTGTTCGAGTTTGCGATAGATGGTTTTGCGGCCAATGCCAAGCGCGCGGGCAGCGTGCGTTTTGTCGCCGCGGGTGTAGTCGAGCGTGGCTTCAATTGCCTGGCGTTCAATTTCTTCCATCGATGAAGGGACGGTAACTTCAAACGTGGTGGTTCGGCCTTCGCTGGCGGCGCGCGCGCGTTCCACCTTGATGCGGTCCTGCTCTTGCAGTGCGATCCTGCTGATTGCCTCGGGCAAATCTTCCAGTTCAATTTGCCTGCCGGAAGCAATGATAACAGCGCGCTCGATAGCGTTTTCCAACTCGCGCACGTTGCCCTGCCATTCGTAAGTAATCAATGCCTGCAATGCATCCTTGGAAATACCCGAGATAAACCTACCGGTCTTCTGTTTGTAGTGTTCCAGGAAGTGGATAACGAGCGGATGAATGTCCTGTGGTCGTT
>JANMVC010000472.1:0-1574 GCA_031392315.1 Pyrinomonadaceae bacterium
GTTTCACGGGCTCGGAATTGATGAACGGTTGCACCTGGGGTTCCGCTGCGCTCCACCCAGGGCGGGGTCCCCGGCCGAGCATCTCGGCTGGGGTGCAAGACTTTATGCTGTCGCCTCGCTCCGCGGGCTTAACCGAACTACGCAGTCCGTGGTTCTTTGGTTTTACTGACTCATTCGTGCTCGCTTGCATTCTCTACGATCTCATTACGCTGAAACGCATCATCGCACCACTGCGCTAGCAGGCCTCTTTATAGTTGCCTCACAACCACTGCGCCTGCTCCTCGGCGGCACACACGCCTGGCTCGCCTTCGCTGCCTGGTTAACTCACTGGGTGGGTTAAACGCTGCTTTATCCAGACAAGCTTTCGCCGACCGCAACCTAACCAACACTTTCGTAGGCATTTGAGCGCCGTAAATGGGTACGATAGTCCGTGGACTTAAAGTCGCCAATACGCGAGTCTCTCCGCTATGGGCAAGGAGAGAAACAATCTGTCAATACTTGGCGATCGCATCCGTGCGGCGCGCAAGGAGTTAGGGTGGAGTCAAGAGGATTTAGCTAACCACAGCGACATAGACCGGAGTTACATCGGCGGCGTAGAACGTGGCGAACGCAACCTCACTTTCACCATGCTTTGTCAGATCGCAAAGGCTCTGAACACTGATGTGGCTGGCTTGACAAAAGGTCTCCCGGGAGACCAGCGATGAAGTTCGTCCGGACAGTGGTGATCTTCGATCAGGGAGAGCTGATCGGGGGACCACAGTGGGCAGCAATGCATGGTGCAGTGGTGCGCGCTGTTGATGCAATCGTCAACCCACTTGGTAATGACAGGTTTGTGATTCGACGACGTACACCAAAGCTGGACAAGAATGGCAAAAAAACGTCGCAGTGGCATCGAAATGGAGTGGTACCAATTCGTGATCAATTCCTAAGAAGACTTCGTGAACTTGGCTGGGAGTCCGAACGCCCGACCGGTCTCGGGCGGAGTTCATCTCTCATGAAAGGTGCCAAGGAAAAAGCACGGGTCAGATTGTTGGATTTTCCAAGCAAACGGGTTTTCACGCATGAGGATAGAGATTGGGCGGAGGTCTTCAATGAAACCGTCGGAGACTTTGACTTCTATACTGAGCTTGAAGGTGGCATACGTTGCGTTGTTGAATGGGAAACCGGGAACATTTCATCAAGCCATCGGTCGATGAACAAGCTTTGTCTGGTCATGATGGCCCAGTTGATTGACATAGCAGTACTAGTAGTGCCGAGCGTTGAGCTGTATCGTCACTTGACGGATCGAATTGGAAACTGGAAAGAGTTATCACCTTACCTACCGTTTTGGCACCGGTTTGGAGCGCAGCTTCAAAGGGGCCTACTGGCAATAACTGTAGTCGAGCATGACGAATTGACTGACGACGAGGGCATTCCATACCTTCCTCAAGGAAAAGATGGTAGGAGCGCAGAAGGGGCCGCACGCTTGGGTTAGAACAGAGCGGGTTCCGCCGGCTTTATTTCTTCCTTCAATTGCCGATATTTGCTAGAAGAGATTTTGTTCTTGGCCCGAAGGTTCATTGCTTGAACAGTAA
>JANMVC010000506.1:0-4824 GCA_031392315.1 Pyrinomonadaceae bacterium
CGACATTGTCGTCGAAGCAGTTCTTCCAGGTCGCCGCTGCGGCTGGCGGACCGGCGTTCGCCGGCCTGATCGGCTCGCTCGGCCTCAACGACGTCTACGGGCCCGATAGTTTCATCAATGCGATCAATCCGACCGATCTGCGAACGGTCAACACCGACTATGAGCCGACCTACAAGGTATATTGATCCGTGCCGTGCGTGCTCATCGTCAGGAAGCAGCCGCCGAGCAGTCCGGCCCAGAGTGTATAGGTTTTCGTCAGGTCAATCGGCAGAGTGAAGTTAAACGATCGAGATGTAAACGGCGCAGTAAAAGCGTAGGCCGTTTCCCGGAAGCCGAGGTCGATGAAATCGAACTTGTTGTATTGTTCGCCCAGCGCGATTGCCTGACCCCAGCCGCCATTGATCGCATTTACCAACACCACCGCAGCCATCGCCGCGCCCACCAGATAGATGCCGAGCTGGACCACCTCAACCCAGATCACCGCTTCCATGCCGCCAAAATACGTGAAGATGATCATCACGACACCAAGCAGGATGATCGACGCGATGACAATCGTTTCGGTATTCGCCTGTGGCTGAAACGCCGTGTAAACCGCGGCCAACACAAACGCGGTCAGCAGCAGGCGAATGCCGTCAGCAATGTTGCGCATCACCACGAAGAGCGACGCAGCCAGCATCTTGATGCGCATGCCGAAGCGGCGTTCGAGTAGTTGATAAACGGTCATCAGCTCGCCGCGAAAATATGACGGGATGAACAGCAGCGAGATCACCACGCGGCCGATCATGTAACCAAAGACGAGCTGGAGAAACTGGAAATTCCCACCGCGCGCAAACGCGATCCCTGGAACCGAGATAAACGTGATGGTGGAGGTTTCAGTAGCTACAATCGACGCTGCGATGGCCCACCAGGGCACGGTGCGGTCACCGAGAAAGTAGTCGCGCGTCGTTTCCTGCTTGCGCGAGAACCAGACGCCAAACAGCGTGATGCCAATCAGGTAACCAAAGATGATGATCAGGTCGATTGACTTCATTTCTTTCCCAGTTCATCCACCAGAATTTCCGAAACGCGCGACATTAGCAGCAGCGCCGGATTATCGACTGTCCAGTTCACTTCCGGCATTTCGTGGCAGGTGATTGCGAGTGCGATGCGCCCGCGCGGGTGATAAAGAATACCGACGTTGCTGCGCAAGGCATCGAGAGCGCCTGACTTCGTCGCTTTCGCCACGCGCCACTGCCCGCGCCAGATGCCGTTAGTTCCCTGCTCGCGCTTCATCAGTTCCAGCATCTCTTTCGACGCCGCCGGACTAATCACTTCGGCGCGTTCGAGCTTTTCCATGATCGCGACCATCTCGCGCGGCGTCGTGCGACCCAGGCCAAATCGTTTGCTCTCCTCTTTCCGGCCCTCGGCGCTTTCGCCGCCGCCGAAGACCCGCCGCATCAGCCGAGTCTCTTTAAAACCAAGAGATTCCATGCGCTGATTGACGGCGTCGGCAGTCAGCACATCAATCACCAAATTCGTAGCGGTGTTGTCGCTCATCACCATCATCAAGGTTACGGCGTCGCGGAAGCTCGGACGCAAGCCATCGCCGAATTCCTGAAGTATCCCTGCCCCACCAACTTTCTTTTCCTTCGTTAGTGTCAGCTCGTCCGTCCACTTCGCCTTGCCTTCAGCCACGCGCGCGAACGCTTCGATCATCACCGCGATTTTGATTGTGCTGGCGGTTGGCACCCGCTCGTCACCGCCGAGTTCGTAGACCGATCCGGTGTCAAGATTCTTTGCATACAGATTGACCTTGCCTTTGAACTGGCTCACCTCAGCGCGCACCCGCTGGTCGAGCGTCGTATTTACAGAGGCTGGGTTCGTCTGCGCCGTAGCTTCCGCAACTGCTACGAGCAAGGCGACGACAGCGCAAATTTGAAGAAGACGTCGAGACATTGGATTCAAGACTGCCAATCGTAGCCCAACTCGTTCGTGACTTACTGGCAACAGCAAACCATTCGCAGCCTAACTGAGCATCTCCTCGGCACGACTAACTACGCCGCCGGCCGCAGCCAACGCCCGCTCGGCCTCGTCGGTCGATCGTCCCGTTTTCATCATCAACAATGCAACCGGCAGACTGCCGTTTGTCGCTTCCAGAACGCCCGCCGCAGTTGTTTCATCGATGCCAGCCTCGCTCATGAGTATTCTCACGGCGCGGGCGCGAAGTTTCACGTTGCGCGTTTGCACGTTGGTCATCCGGTTTCCCGTGACGTATCCGAGTTTGACCATCGTCGCCGTTGACAACATGTTGAGCACCATCTTTTGTGCCGTGCCAGCCTTTAGTCGAGTCGAACCCGCAATCACCTCCGGGCCAACCACCCCAACAATGCTTACCTCCGCCACTTCCGTAATGTGCGAACCTGGAGCGCAAGTGAGCGCCGCGGTGAACGCGCCAATTGAGCGCGCATAAGAAACTGCTCCGACTGTGTAAGGCGTCCCACCCGAAGCTGCGATTCCGACGAGCGCGTCGCTGCCGGTAACCCCCCGAGCAATCAAATCATCGACGCCGGCTTTGGCGTCATCTTCCGATGCTTCGACCGCGCGGTAACACGCTTCGTATCCGCCGGCGATAATTGCCTGAACCAAATCCGGCGAGACCCCAAATGTCGGCGGACACTCCGCCGCGTCAAGCACGCCCAGCCGGCCAGAGGTTCCCGTGCCGATGTAAAAGAGTCTGCCGCCATTCCGCAGTCGTCTCACAATCGCTTCGACGGCGCGCTCGATATCGTGAAGGACCTTGCTGATAGCGACCGCAACCAGCGCATCTTCTTCGTTCATCAACCGGACGATTTCCGACACGCTCGACGAACTCAGATTGGCCGTATTGGGATTCTCTTGTTCAGTGATCGGCAGAGAGTTTTCAGAAGTCATTCGGAAGTCGTTTCAATCGAAGATAAACCGGGGACGGATTGGCTGACTGCGCCGCGCTCAAACTGCCAGAGCGATCTGGTTGAGATGTTCCCACGCCATTCGTCCAGCAGCAACCGCGGGAGAAAACCTTGGCGATCCCAGAAAAGCGCCAGGAGCCACGCGCCGAATCTCTTCTCTAAGCGGGGTCAGCACCAACTCGCCCGCCCCCTTGAAAATGCCGCCCACATAAGCCACCTGAAAAACCTCTCGTTCCATTTTCAAATTACGAATTACCGCGGCCGCCGCGACACCGAGTTCGCGTCCGCCCTCGGCGATGATCTCCCGCGCGGTTTGGTCTTTCGCTTTGGCAGCCTCCACTACATGCTTGCCGAAACCGGCGAGCCGCTCGTTGGTCATTGAAGGTGCGTAAATGGCCGTGGAGAGATCGTTTGGATCTGAAACATGAAAGTAAGTGCAGGCAAAACCAGTGAGCACGGTTGCTGGACCGCGACCGTCAACGGCATGAGCAATAGCGCGCAACGCGCGCCGCGCGATCCAGGCGCCAGCGCCTTCGTCGCCGGCGATCGGCCCCCACCCGCCCGCGCACATCGTCTTCCCGCGCGCGTTGATGCCGCAGCAAATCGAACCGGTGCCGGCGATGATAATTAGTCCGGGTTCACCTTCTGTCGCGCCATACAGTGCGATGTCGGCATCACCGACCACGACGATCTCAGCGATTCCCATTCCCGCCAAAGCTTCCCGCATCCGCGCGCTCAACTCTTTCCGACGCGCGCCAGCCAGCCCTATTTCCGCGGCAATTAAATCTGTGCGCCTGAGTCGCGCAACTTCGCAGGCCTGATCGATGGCTTCGCGGATCGCGGCGGCCGCGTTGGCAATTCCGACTCGCAAGGGATTTGACGCACCGGCAAGACCTTCGCCCAGAACAGCAAAGTCGGCGTCAAGAATTATCGCCTGAGTTTTGGTTCCGCCGCCGTCGACTCCGACGACAGCGCGTCTTGAGGCCGACCTCCGAGGGCTGAGAAAACCTGCCTGCCTTCTATCGTTGGTGACCATAGGTCGGGAGCGGCGTCGGTTCAGTTGGGATGGTCCATCAGGGCTTCATTCTAGGTAACGCTGATTTATAATGGAAACTAAAAGATTTTATTATTACAATAACCCCCTCTGATACAGCCGGAATTCATTTAAGGTTCAACGCACATGGAAATTAGACAACTTCGAGCGTTCATCGCCATCGCCGAACTGGGCACATTCACCGCGGGCGCATTGCGCGTGCATGTGACCCAGGCCGCATTTAGCATGCAAATTCGCCAACTCTAAAATGAGTTGGGCGCGCGGCTTTTTATTCGCGCGCCGCGCCGGGTAATGTTGACTGAGGCCGGCGAGCAGTTGCTGCATCGCGCGCGTCATATCATTCGCGATCACGATGCCGCAGTCGACGAGCTTGCGGAGTTGGCAGGAGCTGAGCGCGGACGACTGCGAATTGGCAGTGCCTCGGCAATGGTCACTACGGATGTCTTGCCGAAGCTGCTGAAGGAAGTTCGAAAGAAACATGCGCGAGCGGAGATCACCGTCACCTCCGGAACTAGCGAAACCCTGGCCCAGCAGATTCTTTCGGGAGAAATTGACGTGGCGTTTGTTTCCTTACCCGTCGAGGCGCGCGGGATCAATACCGAACGGCTGACGCAGGATCAACTGGTCGCCGTCGCCTCGCCGCGTCACCGCCTGGCGAAACAGAAAACTATCAGTGCCTACACGCTCGCCGGGGAAAAACTAATCCTGGGCGAACGCGGAGGCAACACCCGCCGTTTAATAGATCTTTTCTTCGCGCAAGCGGGCGTTTCATTGCACGTCTCGATGGAACTCAGCCGGCAGGCTGCGATCAGACGGATGGTTGAAGAGGATATGGGCGTCGGG
>JANMVC010000536.1:0-2825 GCA_031392315.1 Pyrinomonadaceae bacterium
TCACTAAAGCTATGCTCCTAATAAATGCGAAAGCGAGCCTAAGCTCGCTTACGGGTTAATATGATTTTGACGGCCTATTATGGTCCGATTAGCACCTCAAGGCAAGCGCACTCGAACAACTCAATCAGGATTTGTGCCCAATCCACCGAGGCTTTTGATCACCTGATCGCGAAACGCGCGCGCACTCGCTTTGATCGCCACCTCGTCGAGCGTGAGCAGACGCCGATCGCGCATCACGATGCGGCCATTGATAACCACTGTTTGGACGTCGGAAGCCTTGGTAGCGTAAACGAGATCAGAGTAAACATTGTAGGCGGGGATCTGGTTGAGTGAATCGCGATCAAGGATGACGAGGTCGGCGCGTTTCCCTTTTTCTACAGAGCCGATTTCCTTTTCCATGTGCAGGGCCTCGGCGCCTCGAATCGTGGCGAGCTCGAAAGCCTGGAGGGCGGAGATCACTTTAGGGTCGCCGCTGATTAGTTTGTGCAGCTTCGCGGCGGTGTCCATTTCTTCCCACATGCTCAAGTCGTTGTTTGAGGCAGCGCCGTCCGTGCCCAAACCAATTCTTAGTCCATCGGCGAGCATTTTCGGCACGGGCGAAACGCCGGAAGCGAGCTTCATGTTTGATTGTGGATTGTGGACCACACCCACCCCGGCGCGTTTGAGGATGCTGATTTCGCCCTCGCTCGGCCAAACTACATGAGCGGCAATCACGCGTTCGCTGAGAAATCCGATTCGCGCCAGATAGTCGATGGGGCTGCGGCCTTTGGCTTTGATGCTGTCGTCCACTTCCCTTTTCGTTTCGGAAATATGGGTGACAATCGGCGCCCCGGTTCGATCCGAGAAGGCCCGCGCCGCCTTGAGATGTTCCTCCGAAACCGTGTAGGGAGCGTGGGGCGCAATCGCCGGAGTGATCAACTCGTGGCCCTTCCATTTCGCAACAAACTTTTCCGTGTAGGCCATGGCCTCAGCGTTTGTCTTGTTGTCGGCGACGGGAAAGTCGATGACCGTTTCTCCCAAGACGCCGCGCACGCCGGCCTTCGCAGTTTCATCGGCAATGGCGTCTTCGAAGTAGTACATGTCGCAGTAGGTGGTCGTCCCGCCGCGAATCATTTCCGCCAGACCCAGGCGGGTGCCGGCACGAACAAATTCTTCGGAAACATTTTTCGCTTCGGCGGGGAAAATGTATTTGGTGAGCCAGTCCTGAAGGTCGAGGTCGTCAGCCAAACCGCGGAACAAGGTCATCGGGATGTGGGTGTGACCATTGATCAGGCCGGGGATAATAATTTTCCCAGTGGCATCAATGCGTTCCGAAGCTTCGTACATCCTCACGATGTCGCGTCTTGCACCGACGGCGACAATGCGCCCGCGTTCGATGGCAATGCCAGCGTCCTCGATGACGCGGCGTCCCTTGTCCATGGTGACCAGCGTCCCATTCAGGACGAGCATGTCCACTTGTTTCATACGCCTGCCCCTGCTCCGTTGCGCAGTTGCAGGTAACACGTTGGCGAAGACCGTGGCGAGAACCGCGATGACTAGAAATATTTTCTTTGACATATTGATCATGACTCGACCGGGATTCCAACTAGCTGCGTATCCGCGAATGCGCCTCCAGTTGTGAGTGCCTGCGTACCAAGAACGGCGATCCACGAAAGCACACGAACTAACACGAAGCTTTGTTAGTGTTGTTTCGTGATGCTTAGTGGATCGTATTGCAAACTATAATTGCCTGCGAGCGAAGCGGCTACGCAGACTCCTTCTTGGCTCCGCTCAGGAAGCGTGCGTCGAAAGCCCTTGGCAGCAGTTCCCTGATGGAAACTACCTGACTGTCGCCACGCAGGTTCGCCAGGATGATCGTGGCGTCGCGGCAGAATTCCCAGATGATTTGCCGGCACGTGCCGCACGGCGGCGTCAATGTCTCGGTGTCGGCGACGATTGCCAGTTCAGCAAAATGCTTTTCACCTTCGGACAAAGCTTTCCAGATCGCCACGCGCTCGCCGCAAACCGTCAGCCCGTAGCTGGCGCTTTCGATATTGCATCCGGTAAACACTTTCCCGTCGTCGGTCTTCACCGCTGCCCCTACCAGGAAATTGGAAAACGGCGCTACTGATCTCAGCCTGGCGGCCTTGGCTGTCTCCACCAACTGCTGCAAACTTTCTTCACTCAAGATTGACTCCCAACCGAAGTCAGCGCGCTGGCCAACCTCTCGCGAATTTTTCCACTAATAAGATCTATGCTCACCAAATTATGACCACCTTCCGGAATGATTACGTCAGCGTAACGCTTCGACGGTTCGACAAACTGCATATGCATCGGCCGCACGGTGACGATGTATTGTTCAATGACTGATTCGATCGTCCGCCCGCGTTCGGCGATGTCGCGCCGCAAACGGCGAATGAAGCGAATGTCGTCAGGCGTGTCTACAAACACTTTGATGTCCAACTGCTCAAGCAGGCGCGGGTCGGCAAAAATAAGTATGCCCTCGACGATCACGATTGGCTTTGGCTCAACCGCGCGCGTCTCGGTTAACCGCGTGTGGGTTTTGAAATCGTAGATGGGCAGCTCGATGGCCTCGCCGGCCTTGAGCTTGCGGATGTGATTGACCAACAGATCGTTATCGAGGGCGTCGGGATGATCGAAGTTGGCGACCTGGCGAAAGTCGAGCGGCAGGTCTTTGAGGTTGCGGTAATACGAATCCTGCTGAATGGAAACTACTTCGCTCGCCTTCACCGTTTCCAGGATGCGATTTGCTACCGTAGTCTTGCCCGAACCCGTGCCGCCGGAAATGCCAATTATCAAGCTCACTCAAAACGTCCTGTCGTCAA
>JANMVC010000555.1:0-3935 GCA_031392315.1 Pyrinomonadaceae bacterium
ATTGCTCTAACGGCCTTAAGTGTTTGCTTGCTTCCAGTCTTGCCGCTAGAATCACTCACCGGCGACATCGTCGTGCCCCCGCATATTTACGAGCCACTAAATGAAAGAATGCCCAACCTGTAGACGCTGTTTTTCTGACGAAATCAACCACTGTCCGCAGGACGGCGATGCGACCACTCAGTCGCTTCAGGGCGAACCCATTCTTGACGCTCGTTACCAACTTGAGCGGCGATTGGGCCAGGGCGGCATGGGTGTGGTCTTTCAGGCGCGCCACATCTTTCTCAAGACCTCACACGCGATCAAAGTGATCTTGCCCGATCTCGTGGGCAACGATCCGATGCTGGTAACGCGTTTCCGTCAGGAGGCGTTGGCGGCAGCGGCCATTCGCCATCAAAACATCATTTCCGTCACCGACTTTGGCGTCGTGCGAGGCACGATGCCTTTTTTAGTTATGGAGTTTGTTAGCGGCAAATCGTTGCAGGAAATCCTGGCTGAGGAGAAGGTGATGTCGCCGGAGCGCGCGCTGGAGTTTGCCTGTGCGATTGGCGCCGGGGTGGCCGCCGCGCATCGGCAGAACATCGTGCATCGCGATCTCAAGCCGCTCAACATCATGACGCAGGCCGGCCAGCCGGTAGCGGAAGGCCTAAAGATCCTCGATTTTGGTCTGGCCAAGATCAAGTCTGGCGAACTTTTGGGATCGTTTATTCAGGCCAAGACCAGCGGCTTGATGGGCTCGCCTTTTTACATGGCGCCCGAACAATGGTCCGACGATGAGCCCGACGCTCGCGCCGATATCTACAGCCTGGGAATAATTCTTTACCAGATGCTGGCGGGCGATGTGCCCTTCAAGGGATCGTCGATTCCGTCGATCATGAAGAAACATCTGACGTTGCCGGTGCCGAGTTTCAACTCTGTGGGAGTTACGATCGCGCCGCAGATTGAAGCGGTTGTGCGGCATGCGTTGGAAAAGGAAGTCTCGGCGCGTACTCCAACGGTCGAAGCGTTTGTAGCAGAACTTAGAGAAGCCGTCAGCGCGGCCGGTCCATCGACGCGAATACCGAAACCAACGGTCGTTGGTGATCCTAACGAAACTATATTCGCTCCGGCTTCAGACACCGCGAAGGCTGAAGCGGAGATCACTTCGGAAACAGTTTTTGATCCGGGCGCGAAGGTCAGCGCGCCGCCGTTAAGTCCAGAAGAGCAAAAACGGATTGACGCATCGCGTCAGGCTTATGAACGCGAGCAGCAGGAGCGAAACCGAATTGCGCAGGAGGAATTGGCACGCGAGGCTGAGGCTCGCCGCCAGGTCGCCGCGGAGAAGGAGCGCAAGCAGAAGGAACTCGAAGATCGGCTGAACCGGGAGAAGCAGGAACGTGAAGATCGGGAGCGCCAACAACGCGAACAGATGGAGCGCGTCGAGCGGCAGGCAAAGGAGCTGGAGGAACGCCTGGCCCGTTTGGCAACCAGCATTGTGCCGCAGAGCGCAGCGGGGGAGTCGACGTTTGTCGATCCTGAAGCAACCCAAGTAGGGCAAGGCTTTAAGGCAGGCGAAGTTGGCAACAGTAGTTTTGCTGGTGGAGCAATTCCGCCGCACACCATCCCGCCATCCAGCGTCGCCGAGCCTGCCGCAAAGGGTGGCAAGTCGATGATGTTGATTGGCGCTGCGGTCGTCGTCGTGCTGCTGATCGGCGGCGTGATTGGCGCCTACTTCCTATTGAAGTCAGACCCTGCGCCTCCAGGCGGAGGCGGCGGCGGGGCAAACATCAATCAGGGAACGAATGGCGGTGACGTCAAGACTGTCAAAGCTGATCTGGTAGAGATTCCCGGCGGCACGTTTCAAATGGGCCGCAACGATGGACCGCCGCAGGAGTTACCGCAACATCCGGCTACGGTGGGAAAGTTTTTCATGGACCGCACCGAAGTGACCAACTCTGAGTATGCCGAGTTTGTCGCAGCCATGAATTATGAAGCGCCCAGCCATTGGGTGAAGGGAAAGCCTTTGCCTGGTCAGGAGCAGTGGCCGGTGGTAAACGTTTCGCCGCGAGACGCGGAAGCCTTTGCCGGCTGGCGTTCAAAAAGAGATGGCGTGACTTATCGCCTGCCGACGGAAGAAGAATGGGAGTTTGCCGCTCGTAATGGTGGGGCGGTTAAGTTGTATCCGTGGGGGGATCGTTGGGAGGCGAACCGCGCGGTTGTGCGCGAAGCAACGCCGCGCGCGGTTGGTACTTACCCGGAAGGTAAGAACCGCTGGGGAGTGGTGGATTTGATCGGTAACGTGTGGGAGTGGACTTCGTCGAAGGCTTCGGTCTACATGAATGCGGCGGAGATACCGGAAGGAAATCGGGATTGGGTGGTGGCGCGCGGCGGCTCCTACGCGAGTGATCCGGAAGATCGACAGGCCCCCATTTCAGCCACTTACCGCGATTGGTATGCACCGACGATGCGACATGCGAATCATGGATTCCGCCTGGTGCGATCGCCGTAAAAGAAAGACTACCGATTTCGCGCCTTCAGCGCTTTAGGAATGGAAACACATCATCACCCAGGCCGTTGGCCTGGGCTTTTACATTTCGCGCCGTTGGCGCTTGGAGCCACCGGCAAAGGCTCTTTGGGAGAGCCTAACAGTAGCAGGTCCGGCAGTGGTCACGGGCGTCCCGCCTGAATTAGATAATCGCTTGCAACCTAAGCTACAATCCCGCGAGTTTCATAAGCCCTGCAAACAGGAAATCTGAAACAGACAATCCAACAGCGTGTGATCGGTAAATTATCGATACGCCTTCCACCTGGAGAAAATCCATGAGAACTTCCTGGTTTATTCGCGTCGGTTCTGTGTTTGGCGTGCTGCTGTGTTTATCGTTCTCCGCCATCTGCACGCTTGGTCAGGACGTTGGCGGCGATGTCAGCGCCGGCATCTTTAGAGCCAAAAATCCGGAAGCGCGAAAACGCACCAGGCCGCCAGTACGGCGCGGTTCCACGAAAACTCCGGCTGCTGCAAACGCCGCCCTGGAAGATAAGGTGGAGGATTTATTAGGCAAGGGAAACGAGTTTCGTGACGCGCGCCGGTTTGCTGAAGCCGAAGCTTCCTATCGTGGCATTCTCAAAATCAAACCTCGCGACGGACGCGCGGCGTACGGTCTCGGTAACATTTATTTCGATCAGCAACGTTGGGACGAAGCGGAAACTTCCTACCGCGACGCCGTGCAGTGGAGTCCGGCGGATGTGGATGGACTCGTGGCCTTGAGCGTGGTGTTGGTGCAACCGCGGGCCGGCGCTGGGAATGCGAAGCGGTTTACCGAAGCGGAAGGCTTTGCGCGTCGAGCCGTTGGCATCGCGCCAAAGAATGCTGTCGCCTGGGATCGTTTGGGAGTTGCGCTGCAGGCGCGTGGCCTTTGGAACGACGAGACCGAGCAGGCTTACCGGCGGGCAGTGCAACTCGATCCGCAGTTTGCAGTCGCATACGCGCACCTCGCGCGCGTGCTAAATAAAATGGGCCGGCGGGCAGAGGGCGCGCCGCTTTACGAGCAGGCGGGACAACTGGCGAAAGACGCAGCCACCTTGAACCTAATTGCTGAATCGCTGCAAGCGGAGCAGCAGTGGGAAAACTCGGAGCCGGTATTGAAGCGCGCGCTCGAGCTTGAGCCCCGCAATCCAACGGCGTTGCTGTTGATGGGCCGCATGCTCTCGGTCTTTAAGCGTTATCAGGAAGCGGAGCCCCATCTCAAACTCGCTACGGAAGTAAGTCCGCGCGCATTTGAGCCGCACCATCTGCTCGGGAGCGCGTATCTGGCGATGGAGCGTTACGAAGAAGCCGAGGAAACTTACGAGCGGGCGCTGGGGTTTGCATCGCCTGGTGATCGAAAGCAACTCGCCGGTGCTTATGGTTTGGAAGGCGTCGGTGATGGCTACTTAAAGGCGAAGAAGAAGCCCAGCGCGGC
>JANMVC010000666.1:0-9363 GCA_031392315.1 Pyrinomonadaceae bacterium
ACGCTCAGGTACAGCGCGCTCTCCAGCGCAATCCTGTTTGCGGTGGTGTTTGAAATCTCGAGCACGCTTTTTCATGTTCGCCATTTTCTGGGAATGGTTGTCGCTGCCCGACGACACCTGATGTTTGGTTGAGACTTACTAATCGTGATGAAACAAAAATCGGTTCCCTTAATTCGCCTGACGTTTCTGCTGACTGTGGTCTGCGGTTTATTCCTGGTTGCCTCCTGCAAGAAGCAACCCGATGGCCTGGTGCTGATGACTGACGACTCTTATCGCGCGACAGTTTTCGCTTCCAGCAAGATTGGGTTTGGCGCGCCTGACGGCATCCTCTGGCACGGCGGCAAACTCTACCTCGCGGATGAGGGCACGCGCGCGGTGGAAGTTTGGAGCAAAGCCGATGGGATGAAGAGGCTGATGGACCCGCAATTCGGCATCGACACCCCGGAAGATCTGGTAATCGACGCGGACGGAAATATTTTCTTCACTGACGACGCCGCGGGCGGTGTTTGGGAAGTCGATGCTTCAGGAAAGCAGCGCCTGCTGGCGGGGAAGGACCAGGGCCTGTCTTCCACCGAGGGCATCGCTCTCGCGCCTGATGGCTCGATTCTGGTTGGTGACGTGGATCAGCACCAAATTTATCGGGTCACCAAGGCGGGCGAGGTTTCAGTTTTTATTGGCCGGGAATTCGGAATTGCCAAGCCGGAGAGCATGACTTTCGACGACCGTGGCAATCTTTACATCGCCGACAACGAAGACAACGTCCTCTATCTGTTCGACACCAATCGGCAACTTCATCGCGTCGTTGATCGCACTGACTACTTTTCGCCGGAAACCATATTTTTCTCCAGGGGCTCGCTCTTCATCACCGACAGCCACGCCGGGAAGCTTTACGTCTACACGCCCAACGAAGAATTGAAGCCGATTGCCGCGTTTAGCGGCGAACTCAAAAACATTCAGGGTGTCACCGTTGATGAGCAGGGCGACATTTACGTTTCAGTGCAGTCAGACATTCGCAAAGAGATTGGTTACATCATCAAGCTTAGTAAAGCAGAAACGCTGCCAGTAGCCATCCGCAACTAACCGCCAACACATGTCCAGCATCCGTGAGAGCCAGGGTAATATCGAACCGCTCCGTCCTTCCAGCAACGTGAGTCAACCGTTGTCGGAATGTTTTGGCGCGAAGTTTGACCTTTTCTCAAGCTGCACCTGGCCCAAACTTTTTGAAGATCAGGTGGCGAGCCAGCCGGAGCGCACCGCCGTTGTTTCCAGCGATGCGAGCCTCACTTATGCCGAACTCAATAGCCGGGCAAATCAACTCGCGCGATACTTGCGCGCGCGCGGTGTCGGCGCGGAAACAATCGTAGGAATCTGCATCGAGCGGTCGCTCGATATGGCCATCGGCATTCTGGGAATCCTGAAATGCGGCGCCGCCTACCTCCCGCTGGATCCTGATTATCCAGCCGCGCGTCTGGCTTTCATGACTTACGACTCAAGCCTCTCCCTGGTTTTGACTACTGCGAATCTTGCCACTCACTTATCGGATTCGGTCCAACTGATCCTGCTCGATTCAGAACGAGACGGCATTGCCGAACAGTCCGACGCGAATTTAACCGATGGCCCAAACCCCGATGGCCTCGCTTACGTGATCTACACGTCCGGTTCAACGAGTGAACCAAAAGGCGTGATGATCAATCACGGCAGTCTGGCGAACTACGTCCAGGCCCTCCAACTTGAGCTGGGAATCACGGAGAGTGACCGCTATCTGCACACCGCCTCGATTGCGTTTTCTTCATCGCGCCGCCAATTGCTGTTGCCGCTTTCGCGCGGCGCTGCCGTTGTAATTGCGAGCTCGGAACAGCGGAAAGATCCAGTGGCGCTGTTTGAGTTGATCAAGCAGGAGCGCATCACGGTGATGGATGCCGTGCCATCGTTCTGGCGAAACTGCACCACCGTCCTGTCTTCGCTCGACATTGAATCGCGCACTCGGCTGCTCGATAACCGGCTCCGTCTCATGCTGTCGGCCAGCGAGCCCTTGCTATCTGACATTCACCAAACCTGGACGCAGCAGTTTGCCCATCCTGCGCGACACATACACATGTTTGGGCAAACCGAGACGGCCGGCATCGTTTGCGTCTATGAGATTCCGGAAACCGCCGGCGAGCGAATTGGGAATGTTCCAATTGGACATCCCATTGCTAATACTGAAATTTACATTCTCGACGAAAAGCAGCAGCTCGTACCGGTGGGCACAGCCGGTGAACTCTATATTGGCGGCGCCGGTGTCGGACGCGGCTATCGAGATCGGGCGGAACTTACCGCGCAGAAGTTTCTGGCGCATCCGTTTAGCGACGCACCCGGCGCACGTTTGTATCGCACCGGCGACTGGGCACGGCTGACGGCCGCGGGTGAAATTGAGTTTGCCGGACGCCAGGATAGCCAGGTGAAGGTGCGCGGATTTCGCGTTGAACTGCAGGAAGTGGAAGCGGCCCTGGCGCGCCACCCTGCGGTGAAAGACAGCGCGGTGGCGGCTCGCGAGGACAGCAGCGGCACGATGCGTTTGATTGCGTATCTTGTGACGGATAGGGCTGCCGGGCCCATTTCGACGGAGATGAGAACATTCATGTCCGCCCAGGTGCCAGACTACATGGTACCCGCAAAGTTCGTTCGTTTGGCAGCGTTACCGCTGAATGCAAACGGCAAATTGGACCGGCGGGGATTGCCTGAGCCCGATCAGCTTCGTCCCGAACTAGCTACTGCTTACCAAGAACCACGAACGAGGATTGAACATCTGCTTGCTGAAATCTGGAGCGATGTTTTTCAGCTCGACCAAATCGGCGTGAACGACAACTTTCTTGATCTGGGTGGCCATTCCTTGCTGGCTACCCAAATCGTCGCGCGAATGAACACAGCTCTGGAAAGCACCGCGCCACTGCGAATGCTCTTTGACTATCCAACCATTAGGCAGTTGGCAAACGCAATCGAAGCGCGCGCCGGATTAGACGCGGTTCAGCCTGGGAAAATTTCGCCGATGCAGCGCGGACAGAACATCCCACTTTCATCCGCGCAGCAGCGCCTTTGGTTCATCGATCAACTCGACCCGGCCAGCTCGCTCTACAACATCAACCGGGCGTTGCGTCTACGCGGCCCGCTCGACTCAGCGAAGTTGGCGGAAGCAGTGCAGTCGATTGCTCGTCGCCACGAAATCCTGCGCACCACTTTTGTGGCGCACGAAGGCCGGCCAATGCAACAGCTTGCGCCGTCGATAACCTTGCCGCTCACCGTTCACGATCTGCTCCCGTGGCCCGCATCAACCCGCGAGGCAGAAGCAGAGCAAATCATCAACACTGAAAGCAAGCAGCCCTTTGACCTGGCCCGTGGCCCGCTGGCGCGGGTGACGCTGGTACGACTCGCTTCGGAAGATCATCTGCTCTTGCTTTCGATTCATCACATCATCGCCGACGCCTGGGCAGTCAAAATATTCTTTCAGGAGCTGGCCGCGTTCTATCGCGACGACGCCGCGTCGTTGCCGGAGATGGAAAACCAATACGCCGACTTTGCCGATTGGCAGCGTCAGGCATTAGCGGGCAACGCTCTCGACGCGCAGCTCGCCTACTGGAAGCAGCAACTCGATGGCGCGACAGCGCTCGATGTGCCTTCTGATCGCGCGCGGCCGGAGGTTGCATCGTCGTGCGGCGCGCGGCACACAGTTTCGCTTCCCGCAGCCCTCAGCCACGAGTTGCGTGACTTGAGCCGTCGGGAAGGCGCCACTCTGTTCATGACGACGCTCGCCGCTTTTCAGATCTTGATGGGGCACTACGCGCGACAGCCCGACGTGTTGGTTGGGGTGCCGGTCGCGGGACGCGCGGTGGCCGAGACAGAATCGCTGATTGGTTGTTTCGTCAACACCCTGGTTCTGCGCGGGGATCTTTCAGGCAATCCGTCGTTCAGTGAAGCAATTGCCCGAGCCCGCGAAGTCGCTTTGGGAGCGTACACAAATCAGGATGTGCCATTTGAGAAACTAGTCGAAGAACTCCGGCCAGAACGCAGTCTGAACCAAAATCCACTGTTTGCGGCGATGTTTGCGCTTCAGGATGAGACGCAGACGCCCGTGATCTTGCCGGGCATCCGCGCGGAAGTGGCGCCGATTGAGTTCACTGAGGCCAAGTTTGTCCTGTCGCTGGACGTAGTCGAAAAAGCGGAAGGCCTCGACGTTTGGTTGTCTTACACCACAGAGCTGTTCGATCCAGCCAGCATCGTCATGATGATGGAGGATTTTAAGCTCGTTCTTGAATTGATGGTGGCCGATCCGGCCCGGCGCATCGCCGACTTGCCGCCTCTAAGCTGGAAGCCCAGTGTGCGACCTGCGGAAGGTAGCTCCCAAGCGGTTGAGAACGCCGATGAAGAATTCCTGGGGCCACGGACACCGATTGAAGAAGGCTTGGCTGGCATCTGGAGCGATGTCTTGGGAGTGGAGCGAATCAGCGTCCACGACAATTTTTTCCAATTGGGTGGCCATTCATTGCTGGCGGCCCAGGTCATCTCCCGCATGCGCAACACGTTCTCGGTAGACCTGCCGCTGCGCCGCATCTTTGAGACGCCGACTGTGGCCGGCCTGGCCACGGCGATTTACGAAATGCAGGCAGCCGAAACCGAGGACGACGATCTGGCAGCAATGCTGGCAGACCTGGGTCAACTTTCTGACGAAGAAGCCGTACGCCAATTTGCAGAGGAGCTGAACGCGCCGAACCGAGTATGAAAATGATGGTCGAGCCCCAAACCGAAGTTTATGAATTGACTCCGACGCAGCAGGCGATGCTGATCTATTCGCTTTATGCGCCGCGGTCAAAAGCGTATTTCGAACAGGTCTGCTATTCATACCGCGGACCGTTGCAGCCAAACGCTTTCGCGGAAGCCTGGCGGCAAGTGGTCAATCGTCATGCGATTCTGCGAACGTCGTTTTCGTGGAGCGACTCCGAACACCTCGTCCAGATAGTGAACCCACGAGTCGAGATGCCATTCGAAGATCACGACTGGCGCGCTTACTCCGCTTCGCAACAGCAGGAACGGCTCGAACATTTTCTTCAGGACGATTCCGAGCGCAGCTTCGATTTGGCTGCAGGGCCGTTGTTGAGAGTTGCAGTCCTGCGAACTCACGACGAAGCTTATTGGATCGCCGTCAGCAATCACCACATCGTGCTTGACGGCTGGTCGATGTCCGTGGTGCGTAACGAAGTTTCCCAGCTCTACCGCAAACTGGTCCACGATGAACCGCTGCAACTCGAACCGGTCCGTCACTTCGGCGAATACGTAGAGTGGTTAGCTCAACAACAGAGTTCCACTGTGGATGAAATGTTTTGGCGTCAGGAGCTGGCCGGGTTCGTCCTCCCAAACGTGCTGCCAATTGATAAGAACGCCGGCAAACTCTCCAATCCCAATGAACAATTTGCGGAGCGGCACGTGTCCCTGTCGCCGTCGTTGACCAGCGAAATTCAGACGTGTGCGCGGCGGCTCCACATGACGATGAGTACCTTCGTCCAGGGCGCCTGGGCCATGCTGCTCAGCAGGTATTGCGGAGTTGACGACATCGTTTTCGGAATCACGGTTTCCGGTCGGCCTTACGACATGCCGGGCGTTGAGTCGATGGTTGGGTTGTTCATCAACACGCTGCCGGTGCGGGTCGAACTGGATCAGCAGGAGTCGCTTCGTTCCTGTCTCAAGAAGGTGCAGGGCAGGGTCGCAGGCATTTTGGAGCAGGAACAAAGCGCGCTGAATCAAGTCCAGCAGTGGACAGACGTGCCGCGTAATTCGCCGCTGTTTGAGACGTTGTTGGTGTTTGAGAATTTCTCCGGAGCTGGATCGTCTTTCAACCTGGACGGCCCGCTAGACACTGTGGCATCGCATCTGGCGCGAACAAACTATCCGTTAACCCTGGTTGTGGATCCGGGTAATCAACTCCGGTTTCAACTCGTCTACCATCGCAGCCGCTTTGCCGACGATGCAGTGGAGCGAATGCTTTTACATCTCAGCACAATCCTTGAGGGCATGGTCTCTGATATGGAACAACCGGTCTCCAGTTTGCCGCTGCTGACGGAAGCCGCGACCCACACGCTGCTCCACGAAGTGAATGAGAAGCACAAGATGCTCGTGTCAGACGAACCGGTCAGCCGATTGTTTGAGCAGCAGGTGCGAAAGACGCCGGACGCCGTGGCCGTGGCCCATGAAGGCGGACAACTGACCTATGCAGAACTAAACGCGCGGGCCAATCAACTCGCCAATTACCTGAAACAGCTCAACGTGGGCCCGGAGACTTTGGTGGGCGTCTGCGTTCCACGTTCAAGCGACATGCTGGTGGCAGTGATGGCCACACTCAAAGCTGGCGGCGCGTATGTTCCATTGGATCCAACCTACCCAACGAACCGACTCGCCTTCATGCTCAACGACAGTGGCATCCAGGTCTTGCTGACGTCTGGCGACTTTGAAACACCGTCTGACTTCAATGGCGCGATCGCAAGGCTTGACGTTGAGGCAGGGAAAATCAGCGGCTGCGACTCGGCCGACTTGAGCGACACACCGCAACCAACGGATTTGGCTTATGTGATCTACACATCAGGTTCGACTGGGAATCCCAAAGGAACCATGATCGAACATCACTCGCTCACAAACTTCACTGCCGCCGCGATTGCTGCTTATGAAGTCTCGGCAGCAGACCGCGTGTTGCAGTTCGCGTCGCTGAGTTTTGACACGAGCATTGAAGAAATTTTTCCGGCGCTCACTTCAGGTGCGGCAGTTGTCCTGCGCACCGACGCCATGATCAGTTCAGCCGCCGACTTCTTGCACCAGTGTGGCGAGTTTGAAATTACAGTTCTGGATCTGCCCACAGCTTACTGGCACGAGTTGGCCGATGAAATTGCTGCCGACAATCTCACGCTTCCGCAAAGCCTGCGGCTGGTAATCCTGGGCGGCGAGAAAGCCCTGCCGGAGCGGCTGGTGAAATGGCATCAGCACGCAGGAGATCGCGTACGGCTGGTAAACACTTACGGCCCGACCGAGACAACGATCGTAGCCACGATGTTTGATCTGCCAGCGCAGACCGGTAACAAAAAGATCACTGACGTTCCCATCGGACAGCCGATCGGCAACCTGGCGGTGTATGTCCTCGACCAGTTCCTTCGTCCAGTTCCCGTCGGGATTCCTGGAGAGCTCCACATTGGCGGCGCGGGCGTGGCGCGTGGATATCTTCGTCGTCCGGAACTCACCGCCGAGAAATTTGTCGTGAATCCCTTTAGCGCTGAGGGTGGCGAGCGTTTGTACAAGACCGGAGACTTGGTTCGTTATCGCGTTGACGGCAATCTCGAATTTGTCGGCCGCATCGATAACCAGGTGAAGATCTGGGGTTTCCGCGTCGAACTCGAAGAGATCGAACAGGCAATCAGGATCCATCCGATGGTTTCTGACGCAGTGGTGCTGGCCGAAGAAGCTGATGCCGGCGATAAACGGCTGGTGGCTTACGTGGTGGGCGCGCGGGCCACTACACCTCAGGTCAGCGCGCTACGCGAACTCCTGGCGGAGAAACTGCCGCCCTACATGCTGCCGTCCGCCTTCCTGTTTATTGAAGCGCTCCCGCTGATGCCAAATGGAAAAATTGATCGCAAAGCGCTGCCGCGGGTCGATCAAAGCGCGCGGGCACTAGATGAAAATTTCGAAGCTCCGCGGAGTCATCTGGAAAACTCGCTGGCCAGGATTTGGTGTGAATTGCTGAAGGTGGATCGCGTGAGCGTTCACGACAATTTTTTTGAGATCGGCGGCCACTCGTTGCTCGGAGCCAAGCTCATCTCGAATCTTCGTCGTCAACTAAATGTCAATTTAAATCTGATTGATATTTTTCAGTCGCCCACTATTGCCAAGTTGGGAGTGTTAATTTACCAGCGCCAGACGGAAGACGAGCCTGAAGACGACCTGGCATTGTTGCTGGCGGAAATCGAAAACATGTCTGACGAAGAAGCGCAACAGAGAATCAGCGAAGAGATCGCCAGGGGAGACTCGCGGGCGCAGGCAATTCGAGCGGGGTTAGTGGCCACAGGCACAGCCGCACTGGAGATACTGTCTAACACAATCTGAGAACCGGACGAGGCGAAACCAAGCGTGTCAACAAGTACGTTAAGCATCAGAGAACAACTTGCAGGTCTTTCTCCTGCCAAGCGGGCGCTCATCGAAATGAAGCTGCTGAAAAAGAAAGCAGCCGCCGCGACTGAGCCGAAGGATGTGATCCCGCGTCGGCCGGATGGCGTCCAGGCGCCGCTGTCTTATTACCAGCAAGGGCTCTGGGTTTTGAGTCAACTAATGCCGGACACGCCGCTCTACCATGTTCCCAAGGCAATCAGGTTCTCCGGTAAGCTGGATGTTCCGGCCCTGCAACAGACTATCGATCACATCGTCGCTCGCCACGAAGCGCTCCGAACAAGTTTTGTTGTTACCGACGGAGTTCCTTTCCAGGTCGTAAACGAAATGGACTCAGTCGAGATGCCTCTCATTGATCTCAGTCATCTCAGCGAAACTGAACGAGAACCCGAAGTTGCCAGAATCCTGGGACACGAAGCCCGCCGGATGTTCGATCTTTCCCAGGGGCCGCTGATTCGCGCAGCGCTGCTTCGCTTACAACCCGACGAACACATTCTGCTGTTGACGATGCATCACATCGTCACCGACGGCTGGTCGATTGGTCTCCTGGAGCGCGAGCTAATGGCGCTTTATGAAGCCTTTGCCACCGGCAAACCATCGCCGCTGCCGGAGTTGCCGATTCAGTATCCTGACTATGCTTACTGGCATCGTGATTGGTTTCAGGGCGACGTGTATCAGTCGCAGCTCAAATATTGGAAAGAACAGTTTAAGGTCCTGCCGCCGGCGCTTGAATTGCCCACCGACCACCCGCGCCCATTGGTCCAGGCGCATCGCGCGTTTCGCGGCACGAAGCGCAAGCTGACGTTGTCGCGTGAGCTGACCAGCCGGTTAAGGATGTTGTGCCAAAAGGAAGAGGCCACGCTTTTCATGGTCCTGCTGGCGGCGTATCAGTGTTTGCTCCATCGCTACACCGGCGAGGAAGACATCGTTGTAGGTTCGCCCATCGCCGGACGGTGCATGGAAGAAACTGAAGACCTGATTGGCCTCTTCGTTAACG
This sequence comes from Pyrinomonadaceae bacterium, assembly GCA_031392315.1. Lineage (GTDB taxonomy): Bacteria > Acidobacteriota > Blastocatellia > Pyrinomonadales > Pyrinomonadaceae > PSRF01. The sequence continues at coordinate 9,176 of JANMVC010000666.1, forward strand.
CGCTGGCACTGCGCACTGATCTTTCCGGCGATCCTACGTTTCACGAACTGATCGCCAGGGTGAAGGAAGTGGCGTTGGGAGGCTACGCGCATCAGGACATGCCGTTCGAGATGCTGGTAAAAGAGCTGCACCCGGATCGTTCGCTCGCGCGCAATCCGCTCTTCCAGGTGATGTTTGTGCTGCAAAGC
>JANMVC010000669.1:0-1868 GCA_031392315.1 Pyrinomonadaceae bacterium
GTTGGTCAAACTTAAGCGTGATCGGCGAAGCGATCCGCGCTGAAGCTGTCTCGGAAAGTATGCGCACGCCGCCGTGGTAATGCGAATACGCACGCGCGGGCGTCCAGGCATCGTAGGTTGAGTTAGTCGTAATTCCTTGAAATGCGTTGGCGCGCAGTTCACGGGCCATGAAATTGCCGAGTTCGGTGTAGCCTTCAATGATTTGCTTTGGCACATTCGGTTCCACCGGCGGCATGTAGGGCGGCAGAAAGAGGCGGGCGCCGAATTCGCCTTGTTGGTGGATGTCGTGAACGATCTGCGGATGCCAGACGTTGTGAATCTTATCTACAGTGATCTGCGTTTCGACTTGCGTGAATGCATACCAATCGCGGTTGTTATCGTGGCCCACATACTTGTGGTAAAGCTCAGGCGGGCTGGTTCCTTCGTAGGGCGTGCCCAGCGTTTTGTCATACCAGTTTTTGACGATATCAACGCCGTCAGGATTCAGCGAAGGCACCAGCAGGATGATCGTGTTGCGGAGCATCTCCAGAATTTCCGGCCGATTTGAAGACGCCAGCTCATGAGCGATGAGCATGCTCGAAAGATAGGAACCGACTTCGGTGGAATGAATGCCGCAGGTAATGAGAACGATTGTCTTGCCGCGTTTGATAAGTTCGGCTGCTTTTCGATCCCGCCCGCGGAGCGCGCCCAGTTTGCGAGGGTCTGCCAACAGCTCCTGAATATGTTTGTATTCGTCCAGTCTGGCCAGGTTTTCGGGGGCGCTGATGGTGGCCATCACAAACGGGACGTCCATCGTAGTTTTGCCGAGAGCCTCAAACTTCACCCGATTGCTGGCGCGATCTAGTTTTTCAAAATAAGTGAGCACCTGGTTCCAGCTCGCGAGTTTGCGATCGTCGCCGGGAGTGAAACCGAGCACTTCTGCGGGCGCGGGAATGTGCGCCGCTGGCGCGATCTGCGAGCCAGCGCGACGTTGCGAGATTGCAGTGGACGCCGATAGGAGTAGGAGCAGAAAGACTAGTGCAAGCGCGTGGGATCGTAGTCGCATCGGGAAACCCTTACGAACTGAAATATTGAGAGCGGCCGAAGTGTAATCGAAAAAGGGAGGGGTCGCGAAGGATTTGTTGGAGCTGCGCGCTCATTGCAGGCAAGATGCCTGCGCTCCCAGCCCTAGCAGTTCAGGCGGACGAGCGCCGTCCGTGGTCTCAATAAGAAGTGATGCGATGGTTAGCGCATGAGCTTGCTCCGGCGCGGGCGGCGCGTGTAAAGTAGCGCCGTCAAATAACCCCTAAGCACTCCCCGGTAATAGCAACTTCTGTTGGAGGTCAAACACGGATGTCTTCTGAAAGCACTCCTGCGAACGAGTATCCAGTCAAGCCTGATAATCCATTGTTAGCGAACTTCCGACCATACATTCCTGCCGAGACAGTCATTCCAGAACTTACTGCGCTGCCGCTGATCATTGGCACATTGCTGGGAATGGTTTTTGGGGCTTCGTCGCTCTGGTTGGTGCTAAAGGTGGGACTAACAGTCAGCGCTTCGATTCCGGTGGCCGTAATTTCGATCAGCCTCTTTCGCATTCTGAGCAAGGTTGGCATTCGCAACGCGACGATTCTGGAAAACAATATCGTGCAGACTGCCGGCTCGGCCGGGGAGTCAATTGCGTTTGGCGTCGGCGTTACCATGCCGGCGATTTTGATTCTGGGTTTCGATCTTGAGTTTACACGCGTGATGTTGGTTGCTGTGCTGGGTGGCCTGCTCGGCATCCTGATGATGATTCCGCTCCGCCGCGCTCTGATCGTTGCGCAGCATGGAATTTTGAAGTATCCGGAAGGCACTGCCTGCGCGGAAGTGTTGAAAGCAGGCGCGTC
>JANMVC010000680.1:0-3419 GCA_031392315.1 Pyrinomonadaceae bacterium
AGACGGTGACGGTCACGACTAAGGGCGAGAACCTGGACTTTAAAAACGAAGTCGCATCAGCCGCGGTATGACAGCCGCCCTCGGGTTAAGAAGGGGCAACGGCCGGGAGCGCAGGCATCCTGCCTGTAGGTGTATAGAGTACAAGCTTTTTAGCTTGCGGTTGCGCTCCGACTCCGGATTGTGAAAGCGAAGGATTAAATGGCTAGAGATTTATTTGGCAGAGGCCGGCGAGGGCCGTTCGATCACATTCCGCGTGATGAACGCGGCGAGGAGATCCGCGTAACCGATCGACGGCGCATTCATGTGAGTGATGAGGACGAGGATCGCGAAGCCGGTGTCGCTGAATCTCCGAACCTGAAGCCCAGCTACGTTGAGGAGCTAGAAGCTCGCGTGAGAGCAGCGGAGCAAAAGACGCTGGAAGTGAACTCCCGTTTTGAACAGTTGCGCACGCAGTTGCAAAAAGAAACGGACGAAACCCGTCAGCGGTTGAATAAAGCTGCGGACGAACGCGCCCGGCGTGAGAAAGCCGATTTCATCGCCGGTTTGTTGCCGGTGCTCGATAATCTGCAACGCGCGACGGACGCCGCGGAGAATGGAAGCTCGGCGGAGTTGATCGCTAAAGGTATTCGTCAAACGGCCGCAAGTTTCGAGAAGGCGCTGGCTGCTGTGGGCGTTGAGCCCGTCACCGCTCTTGGCCAACAATTCGATCCCGAGTTGCACGAGGCCGTGGAAACTGTGGAAGGCGCAGAGGACGATGAAGGGAAAGTGGTTGCGCAGCATGCGCCCGGCTATCGCATGGGCGAACGGCTGTTGCGCCCCGCGCGTGTTAAAGTTGGACGACCGGCGGCGAAAGCAAAGCCGGCTGTGTAACGCAAACTGTTAGTTTGCGTTGACACCGGAAGTGGACATTGGAAGTGAGTAAGGAATACGCAAACTAACAGTTTGCGTTACAAGTGCTGAAGGAGAAAACGTGGCTGCAAAAGAGATTAAGTTTAGTGTCGAAGCGCGCAACGCAATGCTGAAGGGTGTGAACACGTTGGCGAATGCCGTGCGCGTCACGCTGGGCCCCAAAGGTCGCAACGTCGTAATTGGCAAGAGCTATGGCTCGCCGGTGATCACCAAAGATGGCGTCACCGTGGCCAAGGAGATCGAGCTCAAAGACAAGTATGAAAACATGGGCGCGCAGATGGTGCGCGAGGTTGCCGTCAAGACAAACGATACGGCCGGCGACGGCACAACCACTGCAACCGTCCTGGCCCAGGCGATTTTCCGCGAGGGCGTGAAAAACGTAGCTGCGGGCGCTAATCCGATGTCTCTGCAACGCGGGATTCAGATTGCCACGGACGCCGTGGTGGCGGAACTCGAACGCATCTCCCGCAAAGTCAAAAACAAAGAGGACCTGATGAACGTGGCCAGCGTTTCGGCCAACAACGACCGCGGGATTGGTCAACTGATTTCCGAGGCGATGGAAAAAGTTGGCAAAGACGGTGTGGTCACTGTCGAAGAAGCTAAGGGCTTGCAGACGGAACTGGAAATTGTGGAAGGCATGCAATTCGACCGCGGTTATCTATCGCCCTATTTCGTGACTAATCAGGATCGGATGGAGTGTGTGCTGGATCAGCCGTTGATTCTGCTGCACGAAAAGAAGATCTCCGCGATGCGCGATCTGCTACCCATCCTCGAGCAGTCAGCCGGTAGTGGCCGTGCGCTGTTGATAGTTTCGGAAGACATCGAAGGCGATGCACTCGCCACGCTGGTAGTCAACAAGCTGCGCGGCACGATCAAAGTTTGTGCGGTCAAAGCGCCGGCGTTTGGCGATCGCCGCAAAGCGATTCTGGACGACCTGGCGGTGTTGACCGGTGCGCGCGTAATTACGGAAGACCTCGGCGTCAAACTCGAAAACGTGCAACTCGCGGATCTGGGTACGGCCAAGCGCGTCATCGTGGATAAAGACAACACCACACTGGTTGAAGGCGGCGGCGACAGCAAAGGCATTCAGGGTCGCGTCGGCACGATTCGCAAACAGATTGAAGACACGACTTCGGACTACGACCGCGAGAAGCTGCAAGAGCGTTTGGCAAAACTTGCCGGCGGGGTGGCGGTCGTGAAAGTTGGCGCGGCAACTGAAACGGCGATGAAAGAAATCAAGATGCGCGTGGAAGATGCGCTCAACGCCACCAAAGCCGCGGCCCAGGAAGGCACCGTGATTGGCGGCGGCGTCGCTTTGCTGCGCGCGGCGCAAGTGCTCGACAAACTTTCCACCGACGACCTCGACGCGCAGACCGGAATCAGAATCGTCAGGCGCGCGTTGGAGGAACCGCTCCGGCGGATTGCCGAAAACGCCGGGCTCGATGGCGCGGTCATCGTTGGCCGAGTTGAAGAGTTAAAAGGCAACAAGGGCTTCAATGCGGCCACCGGCGAATACGAAGATCTCGCTGCGGCGGGAATCATCGACCCGACCAAGGTGGTGCGTACCGCGCTGCAGAATGCCGCGTCGATAGCAGGTTTGTTGTTGACGACCGACGCGGCTGTCACTGACGCTCCCGAGCCGAAGAAATCCGGTCCGCCGATGCCTGGTGGCGGCGGCGACGATTACGACTATTAATTCGCAAACTGCCAAGGACTGGAGTTTGCCAACAATGTCGGTTGGCCGAATAATTGCAGTAGTCGCCTCGGGAGAATTCCTATTGCATCGAAACGCAACGGCGAATATGCTCAATGACATCCAATCACCGCGTTTGGTTGGAGATTGACCAGGCACTTTTGAAAACGGAAACGGCAAGGGTCTATGACATGAAATCGTGCGGGACGGTTTCTTTGCAGCGGTTTAAAGGGCAAGACAATGGCTGATTTAGGATCTTACAAAGACAAGTTTGGCGATAGTGGGCAGCGCATACTCGAACACGCACTTAGTGAGTCGCGCCAGCGCGATCAGAACTTCGTGGCAGTCGAGCATATTCTGCAGGCACTGATGCATGAAGAGCCTGACATGTTCAACTCGGCAATGCGTGAGCTGTCGCTCGATCCAGTCAACGTCAAAATTGCTATCGATCAGCGTTTGGACAATACCCGCCAACAGCACGTCGGCAAGGGCTTTCGCATCTCGCCTGATACCACTGATCTTTTCAAACGCGCTATGGAACGCGCGCGCGCCCAGGGTCGCAAGACAATTGAAGCGACTGATATTTTTTCGGCGTTGACCAGCCAGGACGGTCTCTTCGTTGAAGTGTTGCGGAATATGGGTGCGAACCCCGAAGCGGTCACCGAGAACGTGCAGGCGCAAGTGCAGAAACGCGAACGCGAAGAGGAACAGTATCGCAAGAAGTTTGAGCTGCCGCCTTATCTGAAACACTTCGGTGTTTCGCTGAATCGTCTCGCCCGTGCCGACAAGATTGCGCCTACCATCGGTCGTGAAAAAG
>JANMVC010000079.1:0-1938 GCA_031392315.1 Pyrinomonadaceae bacterium
GCGATTTGGAATTCGAGCCGGGCAGCAAGTTTGCATACAACAACTCCGGCTATTTCCTTTTGGGCGCGATTATCGAAAAGGTGACCGGAAAAACTTATGAACAAGTGCTTAAGGAGCTGATCCTCGATCCATTGGGGATGAAGAACACTGGCTACGACCACCACGGAACCATCCTCGAACAGCGCGCCTCTGGTTACGAAAAGACGGCCAATGGTTATAGGAATGCGGCTTATCTCGACATGTCGCTTCCCTTTGCCGCCGGGTCGCTTTATTCGACGGTGGACGATCTTTACCTTTGGGACCAGGGACTCTATGCCGACCGTGTGTTGTCGGCGCAGTCGAAGGATCTAATGTACAAGCCGGGTTTGGATGAGTACGCCTATGGATGGGTGGTTACAAAAGCGAAGTTGGGAACGGGAACTGACACCGTGCCGTCGATCAAACACGGCGGCGGCATCAATGGATTCAACACCATGATCGTGCGGTATCCCGCGCAAAAAAATGTCATCGTGTTGCTGGACAATACGGCGCAAGGCAGGAGTTTGGCGCAGCTCGAACGCGCGTTAACGAATGTTCTTTACAACCAGCCGTACGAACAGCCGAAGATGGCGGTGGCTGACGTGCTGATGAATACTATCGAGACAAAAGGCGTCGCTGCCGGCATTGCGCAATATCGCGAGCTTAAAGTAAAGCAGTCGAGCAGTTATGACTTCAGCGAACCGGAACTGAATCGTCTAGGCTACCAACTGCTGGCCGGTAAAAAGCTCAAAGAAGCGATTGAGATTTTTAAACTCAACGTCGAAGCATACCCGCAGGGGTTCAATACCTACGACAGCCTCGGCGAAGCTTACATGGAGAGCGGCAACAAAGAACTCGCCGTGCAGAATTACAAGAAGTCGCTCGAATTGAATCCGCAAAACACCGGCGCCACGGCGATGCTGGCGCGGCTGGAAAATAAGACTGTCAGCGTGGACTCTAAAGCCTACGACGCGTATGTGGGCGAGTATGAGCTCAATGCAAACTTTAAGGTTCTGGTATTCAAGGAAGGCGACAAGCTGATGACGCAGGCGACGAATCAGCCGGCTTTCGAGCTTTATCCCGAAAGCACGGATAAGTTTTTCCTGAAAGTCGTAGCTGCCAAAGTTAGTTTCACCAGGGATGACAAGGGCGTGGTGACCGGATTAGTCATCCATCAGGGGGGACGGGACGGGGCCGCGAAGAAGATCAAATAACACAGCAATCGACCGCGAAATCAGAACCGGGAGCGGTAGGGACCGGGTGAATATCTCATCGGCAGTGCCGATAGCAGAACTCTCACCCGGTTGCTACCGCTCCCGGTTCTGATTTATTCGTCCCATGTAAAGCGGCAGTTGCGCTGCCGCTTTCATGCAGGTGCAAGAGCCTTATTTCTTTTCCCTGACATCGTAGGCGTAAATCGTGTCCTGATCGCGCAAGTAGAGCCGGCCGCCCGCGACTACCGGATGCGCCCAGGTCGGCAGGTTTTCCTGCGGAATTCGGAAGCGTCCCTTCTCTTTGTAGCCTGCCGGCGAAACCTCAACCAACCCGACCACGCCATTCTCACTGAGCGCATAGAGATTGCCATCGGCATAAACAATCGAACCCTTGCCAACGCTGCGGTCCTTCCAGGCAACGTCGCCGGTGTCAAAACGCATGGCCGTCAGGATTCCACCGGAGAAACCGTAAAGGTGATCGCCGATTAGGATCGAGCTGCTGTGATGGTTGCGCATCTCCTTCGTGAAATAGACCTCCTGCGCGGAGCCGTCAGCCTTGATCTCGACCACGCCGCCACCGTTGCCATAGTCGGATGAAATGAAAACGCGGTTGCCGCGGACCACTGGCGTCGCCGCGTTGGCCACGTTGTTGGCGGCACGCGGGTATTCCCACAAAAGTTTTCCGTCTTTCAAATCCAGCGCGAGC
>JANMVC010000092.1:0-2831 GCA_031392315.1 Pyrinomonadaceae bacterium
GGAGACCAAGGTCTCGGTCCGCAACATCCGCCGCGACGCCCTGGAACACCTCAAGGGCATCAAGGACCTGCGGGAGGATGAAACCCACAAGGCCCAGGAGCGGTTGCAGAAGCACTTCGATGCGCACCAGCTCGATGGAAAACTTTGATCTGCCCTCAATGTTTCGCGCGCTCACCAAAGAAGATTATCAACGTGCCGTGGGCCTGGCCCAGAACTTCGAAGCCGACGCCCCGCGCGCGACTGCGTTGATTTCAATCGCTCGCGAAGTGCTCAGCGATAATTAAGAGATAGTCTTTCTTACCCAGGGGTTGTGAGCCAGCGTACGAGCAAAGCCTAACGTAAATGTTTTTGTGAGGTGCGTCGTTTACGACGCACTTCCGAGTCTCCACACCTTGTTTCGCTAATGCGGTTCTATGTCTCAAGAGTAAATATTCATCGGCCGCGTCAACAGCGCTACCGGGTCGTCAACATTCAAAGCTTCACGCACGTAAAATGGCTCGCCTGCTGCAACGCCGATTAGTGAACCAAAGTAGCGCATCCGATATTCCATCTCCGCGAGAAAACTCTTATCGCTGATGCGCGTCGCCGGTTCCTTCGAGTCGGGACAATAAAACTGCGAGGCGTGCGCCTTGATGGCCGCCATCTTCTCGTCGACAAATTCAGACACGTCAACAATGAACGACGGCAGCGTGTGTCGCGAGAAGAGCGAATGCATGATCGCCGGCATTCGCACTGGCATCTGTTTCCCTGCTTCATCGTAGCGCGCCATCGTGGCCAGGCGAGCTGCCTCGCGCACGATGTGACAGGTGTTGGCGTGGTCGGGATGCGGATCGTCCGGAGATGTCGTGAGCACGATCTTTGGCTGGTAAGTTCTGAGCACCCGGACCATCGCCGTCCGCGCGTCTTCAGTTAACCAAATATGGCCGTCCGGCTGCTCAAGGTTGATCCGTGCGTCCAGCTTCAAAATCCGCGCTGCTGCCTGCGCTTCTTCCTGCCGAATCTCCGGTGTGCCGCGCGTTCCCATTTCGCCGCGCGTCATGTCGAGCACGCCGGTGCGATAGCCGAGCGACTTCATCTTCAGCAAGGTGCCCGCGACGGAGAGTTCGGCGTCATCGGGATGCGAGAAGACTCCCAGCACGTCCAGTTCGATTTGAGCTTCGGTCATGCCGCAGATTGTAGCGCACGACGGTTGGTTTGCGGAGACACGCGGGCATCGCTCTGCTTCCGTTTGGACCAACTGCCAGACTAGACCAGTAGCAGGGCCTTCGATGTTTGAGACGGGCTTCGCGCGATATGGTAGAGTAGCGGCCGCCCCAGAAATTCAGTCTGCGAAGAAGTGCTCAAAGTCTCTTTTTGGGGGTAATGCAATGAAGTGCCCAACCTGTGGTCGACGTTCGAGCTGGTCCAGAGTTCGCTGTCCAGCGTGTCGGACAAAGCTAGCGCTGTGGTACGTCGTGGTAGGCATCCTCGTGCTGGCGGCCTGCTATGGAGGATTTGTGATTCTCGAATCGATGGGTTAATCGCGGCAGGGCGCGTTTCACCTCACGCCCCATTCCCAAATTCCGTAAAGAACCTTCTTGTCCAAAACCGCTCCCGCCTGTTTCAGCGACAGAATGATTTGACCGCGATGATGCGACTCGTGTGAGATGAGATAACCCAGAAACGCGACCACGTGTGGCTTAAATCCCTTGACCTTGCCGCCGGCCTTGACGCTCTGACTGAGCAACGATCCCATCGCCTTGCTTGAGCTCTCCAGCGACTTGCGCAGAAACTTCTTATCCCGGGCCTGTTCCTTTTCGATTTTCGCCAAACCCGTTAACAAATCTGGCGCGGCGGCTTTGAGCCACATCAGCCGAACATTGTGGAGATGAGCAAACTGCTCCCCGACGGTTCGCCCTTTCGATGCAGACACGCTGTTGAGAGACGGCGCTTCCGTGGCTTCGAGCAAATAGAGATTGATGCGGTTATGAATTTCCCAGGTTTCAAGGAGTTGATTTTCGTCCATGCGGGTACTCCTTCCTTGTAACGCAAACTGTTAGTTTGCGTAGCTGCGTCACTCGCAAGTGAGGATCAAAGACGCAAACTAACAGTTTGCGTTACATAGGCAAAGGTGCGTTCAGCGGACGCGCACGACGATGCTGTTCGTCGTCAACGCATTGCCAGTCGCCCGCTGCAATTCCGCGATTGCTTTGTTGAGATCCGTTTGGGCTTTGAGTTCATTGCCCCGCGCGGTCGTCAAAGCAGTTTGCCGTTCAAGCACCAGGAACACTGTCGATTGTCCGGCGTCGAGTTTTCTTTGCTCGCTTTGATACTGCTGCTCGGTCGCATTGCGCGCAATCCCCGCCGCGCGCAAACGCGCCTCCGCGCTGCGCACCGCCTGCAACGCATTTCTCACTTCCACCTGGATCGTCTGTTCGAGTTGTTCGCGTTGCGTGGCGATTCGTTGGCCTTCAACCAGCGAACGGCCCAACTGCGCCTCGGCCGTGCGGTTTCGCAGCGGCAAACTAATCTGTACGCCAAAGCGAAAGTTGTTGAAGTTGTTACCGAGCAGATTCTGAATCGACTGGTTGTAACCACCAATCAGAGACGGCGAAATGCCTTGCACCGGTTGCGGCGTCAGCAGCGGGAGTTGCGCGCGATCAAGCAGCAGATTCACGCGGTCACGCAATTCCGCCGACGACGAGGTGAAGGGGTTGACGCCACCGCTAGCCGCTCCCGCTAAACCAACCACGCCATAGCTGCCAACGAGATCGACCGCCGGCTTCGTCTGTTCCTTGAAATACTTCTGATCGATCTGATTGATCTCCCGAGCCACGGTTGACACTTGCAAC
>JANMVC010000107.1:0-10094 GCA_031392315.1 Pyrinomonadaceae bacterium
TTGTCAGTACCGCCTGCGGTACCGGGCGGGCCCCGGATGTAATAACTAACATGGCACTACGCGAACGATTAATCAGAGAAACAGTCCTCTCCGGCAACGGACACGGCCCGGACGACAACGGTGTGCATTCATTTCAGGAAATGAAGTCGCGCCTTCATCGCGCGCTGATCAACCGCATGGACCTCACCAAGCTTGCAGACCTCGGTCAGGATCAGGTCCACGCAGAAGTCTCGCGCCTGGCCGAAACTGTCCTTGCCCAGGAAGCGATGCCGCTGTCGTCGTCCGATCGGGAACGACTAATCAACGACGTGCAGCATGAGCTTTTTGGCCTGGGCCCGCTCGAACCTTTGCTCGGCGATCCAACCATCTCCGATATTCTGGTCAACTCCTACAGAACGATCTATGTCGAGCGGCGCGGTAAGCTCGAGGCCACTAATGTCGCCTTCAAAGACGACGAGCATCTGATGCGCGTCATCGAGCGCATCGTCAGTTCTGTTGGCCGACGCATTGACGAATCGTCGCCGATGGTTGATGCCCGGCTCGCCGATGGTTCGCGTGTAAACGCCATCATTCCGCCGCTCTCGATTGATGGACCAGTGCTTTCCATCCGCCGTTTCGGCGCTGAACCGCTGCGCATGGATTCGTTAATCGAAAACAAAGCGTTGACGAAAGACATCGCAGACATGCTCCAGATGTGCGTCACCGCGCGGCTCAATGTGCTGATTTCCGGCGGCACCGGCGCCGGCAAGACTACGCTGCTCAATGCGCTTTCGGCTTACATTCCAGAAGATGAGCGCATCGTCACGATAGAAGACTCCGCAGAACTTCAGCTCCAACAGCCGCACGTAGTTCGCCTTGAAACTCGCCCGCCAAATATTGAAGGCCGGGGCGAAGTAACTCAGCGCGACCTGGTGCGCAACGCGCTGCGCATGCGTCCCGACCGCATCGTCATCGGCGAAGTGCGCGGCGGCGAAGCCATCGACATGTTGCAGGCTATGAATACGGGACATGACGGAAGTTTGACCACGGTCCATGCCAACACGCCTCGGGACGCGCTGGCGCGACTCGAAACAATGATTCAAATGACCGGCATGCGACTGTCTGACCGCGCCATGCGCCAGCAAGTGGCCGCAGCCATAAATCTGGTCGTCCAAGTGGCGCGGCTCTCTGACGGCACGCGGCGGCTCACTGCAATTTCGGAGATCACCGGCATGGAAGGCGAGACGATCACGATGCAGGAAATCTTCCAGTTTGAACGCACGGGCGTTGATTCGCAGGGCCAGGTAATTGGCCGCTTCCGTCCCACCGGCATTCGTCCGCGTTTTGCTGAACGACTCAAGGCCAGCGGGCTGCAACTGCCGCGCGTCTTTTTCGAGGAGTAACAAATGTTGATCTCCTTCTTTGTTTTTCTGTTTGCGCTGTTCCTGGTGTTGGGCGCTTATCTATTGGCGACGCACGGCAGCGATGCGAAGCGCGCGCGGCTGCGCCAACGCCTATCCGAAGCGTTGCTGCATTCGGCGCACTCCGAAGACATTGAGGTGGTCCTGGCTCGCAATGAATTGATGAGCGAGATTCCGGCGTTGAATCGCATTCTGATTCGTGTCCAGGCGGCGTTGCACCTGAAACAAATGCTGGATCAGGCTGACCTGCAAATCACGCCGTCGCGGCTGGTGATGTTTTCCGGGATGGCTGGGATGCTGGCCGCCCTCTCCGTTTCCATGATCAGCATTTCAATCCTGATGATGACCGTCGCCGGTGTCGTCGCCGCGGCACTCCCGTTCGTACACGTCTATTGGAAACGCAAGAAGCGCTTTGATCAGTTTCTTGAACACTTGCCGGACGCGCTCGACTTGATGAGCCGTGCGCTCGCCGCGGGCCACGCCTTTTCCGAATCGATGCATATGGTTTCGAGTGAAATGCCGGAACCGATCGCCACGGAGTTTCGCAAAACCTACGAAGAGCAAAACTTGGGGCTCTCGTTGAAGTTGGCGTTGGAGAATCTCACCGATCGGATCCCGCTGTTGGATCTGCGAATGTGTGTGACTGCGGTTTTGATTCAACGCGAGACCGGAGGAAATTTGGCTGAGATTCTGGAGAAGGTGGCACACACGATTCGCGAACGCTTTCGCATCATGGGCGATTTGAAGACGCTAACGACCAGTTCGCGCATGTCGGCTTGGTTGCTGTGTGGGTTGCCCATCTTCGTCACCTTTGCCATCACGGTTCTAAATCCGGAGTACATGGCAGTGCTCTGGAAGGATCAGCGCGGCCATTACCTGATCGCCACCGCGCTCATGTTGCAGGTCACGGGAATGCTGATCGTCCGAAAGATTCTGAGAATAAAAATCTAACCCTGAAACTGATGTGATCCCGCGGCACGGCCGCAACCAACAAAATGGCAGGACGATCCACCAAATCACACGAAATGGCACTAACAATTCTTAGTGTTGTTTCGTGTGTTTTCGTGGATCGCGGCTAGGTGGCAATACGAGTATCGAGACATGTTACTGCTAATCACAATTTCAACTTTCGTCTGCATCACGCTGGGGCTGATGGGAGTCTATTGGCTCCTTTTCCGGCCTCAGAGCGCCGCGACCGAACGCCTCAGGCGTCTCGGTGAAAGATCGAATGCGCCCAGCGGCGCTGCTTCGCTTCAGGAGAGTGCGCCGGCCTCCGACCTGGCTGGTCGCATCGCATCGCCTCTTAATCGGCTGCTGCCGCCCTCGGCAGCGGAAGCGAAGAAGCTGCAAAAGCAATTGATGCAAGCAGGCTTTCGTTCCAACAGTGCGCCCATCACATTTCGTGCAATTCAGATATGCGCACTCGCAGGCCTTCCGGCATTCGTGGCACTGGCTTGCGCATTGTTGGCGAGACCTTTGAGCAGTGCGGTCCTTTACATCTTGTTTGCTTTCGTAATCGGCTTCTTCCTGCCGCGTTATGCATTGCGGCGAATGATCCGTTCGCGTCAGCAGTTAGTGCGTTGGGGGTTGGCAGACGCGCTTGACCTGATGGTGATATCCATCGAAGCAGGACTTGGGTTGAACGCGGCGATGGTCAAGGTCAGCACGGAACTCAAGGAAGTCCATCCGGATATTAGCGACGAATTTGAGATGGCTAACCTCGAAATGCGCGTCGGTCGCGAACGCGAGGAAGCGTTGCGTAATCTGGCGGAGCGAACCGGCGTTGACGACCTGCGCAGTCTGGTCGCCATGCTGATTCAGACTGACAAGTTTGGTACCTCGATCGCGCGGGCGATCAGGGCGTTTTCAGATTCGCTGCGCACAAAGCGTCGCCAGCGCGCCGAGCAGGCGGCCCAGAAGGCGGCGGTCAAACTTTTGTTTCCATTAGCTTGCTTCCTGTTTCCAACTTTGTTCATAGCGCTTCTCGGCCCCGCAGTCCTTCAGTTAATCGACACGCTCGGAAAGTAAAGGAGTCTCCACCATGACTGCTCGAAGAATAGTCGCCATCCTGATCGCCTTCATTCTAACCATCGGCGCTACCGCGATGTGGAGCGCCGCTACGAACGAACGCGAGGGCGATGCAGACGCTAACGCAATCGAAGATTCAGGTTCGCTCGCTGGTGACGACGCGACGGCGAACGAGGAAGCGCCGCGCAAGAAAAAGGGAAACAAGGTGGCGCGCATCTTCGCCGCTCCATTCAAGGCGTTTGGCAAACTCTTCGGTCGCAAAGACGACAACAAGTTTCAGCGGATGACGGAGAAAGATGCGGAGGGATTTAGGAGTGTGGCTGTGGCGCGTGTGGATGACAGCCGCAACGTCCCATCGCCAAAGCTGGCGGCCGCAGCTTCGGCAAAGGAGCATCTGGCTTCCGGTCGCGCCCACCTTCTGGGAGGTCGACTCAACGAAGCGATTTCGGAATTGTCCACCGCAGCTTCTCTTGATTCAAAGTTAACTGAAGCGCACAACCTGCTCGGCGTGTCCTACGACCAGAAAGGCTTGGGCGATCGCGCGAAGGACTCCTACGAGCGCGCCGTCAAAGTCGAAGAAGACGCGCAGACGCTGAACAATCTGGGCTTTTCGCTCTATCAAAACGGAAACTATCGCGCGGCAGTTGATCGCTTGAAACGTGCCGTGAAGCTCGCGCCCACGGACGAACGCATCCTCAACAACCTGGGCCTCGCGCTGTGCCGTCTGGGCAAGTTTGATGACGCCTACAAGCATTTTGCGCGTGCCGCCGGACCGCTCACCGGAAATCTCAACACCGCGCGCATGCTGGAGAGATTCGGCCGCGACGACGATGCGATCAAATACTACGAAGCAGCCCGACATATTGATCCTGCTTCGACGCTCGCGTTGCGCCGGCTCGTCGATCTCTACAAACGCACGGGCCGGCCAGAACAATCGCAGATCGCGGGCAACGCGTTGGCCGGCATTACCGGCGCCACCGCAAGTGCTGGCAGATAGGAGCGGTCTTGTAACGCAAACTGTTAGTTTGCGATCTGTGGTAACGCATCTGCACCGACGCAAACTAACAGTTTGCGTTACATCAGACGCCGGCCCACGCCACCCGAATTCAGGACGAATAGATATGACGCAAACAACCATACTGTCGCGGGCTGAAGTGGAAACCATGGGACCGCCGGTTCCGGAAGAACTCGCGGATCTCGGCGTTGGCGAAGGCTTTCTTTGCGAGCTCGCGTTGAAGCATGTCGCGATGATTCCCGAACCGACCACCGCGGCCATAGCTGAACGGCTGCACCTGCCGCGTGCACTCACTGAGGAGATTCTGCAGAAGCTCTACCGCGAGAAGTTGATTGAAGTCAGGCTGCAGTCGGCGGTTGGTTCGACAAGATATGGCATGTTGGATCATGGCTGGGACCGTTTGGTCCGTTTGCTTTCTGTATGTGGCTACAGCGGCGCCGCGCCCGTATCGCTGGCGGATTACAGCCACATGATGCGTTTGCAGTCGATACCGTCGCACCCGGCATCGATGGAAACTGTCCGCCGCGCGTTTCACGATCTGATTCTTCCCGAAACGCTTTTGCAAACCCTCGGCTGCGTAATCAATTCAAGGCGATCACTGTTTCTGACTGGCCTGCCGGGAACCGGAAAGACGGCCGTAGCCGAACGCATCAACAACGCTCTGCCTGGTGCGATTTGGATTCCCTATGCGATCGAGATCGACGGTCAGATCATCCGGGTGTTTGATTCGCATTGTCATCGCCGCGCCACATCTGAGCTAACTCCCGTCGACTACGACCACCGCTGGGTGTTGATTCAGCGTCCGCTCGTAGTCGTGGGCGGTGAGTTGACGCTCGAAAACGCGGACCTGACGTGGAGCGAAGCAGCGAAGTTTTACGAAGCGCCGTTTCAAATGAAATCAAACGGCGGCACGCTGGTGATTGACGACTTTGGACGCCAGCGGGTTGCGCCGCAGGATTTGCTAAACCGTTGGATCGTCCCGCTCGAACGGCGAGTGGATTTTTTGGCGTTGCACACGGGCAAGAAGATCGAAGTCCCCTTTGAACAGCTCGTAGTCTTCTCCACTAACCTCGAAGAAAACGATCTGGCCGACCAGGCGTTCCTGCGCCGCATGGGCTATCGCGCGCGAGTTGAACCGCCGACGCCGCACGCCTACACAGAAATCTTCAAGCGTCAGGCGCACACCCGAGGGATTAGTTACAACCAACCCGTGATGGAACATTTGCTCGACAAGTACCGAACCTCGGGGCGACAGATGAAGGGTTGCGAACCGCGCGACCTGCTCGACCGCGCGACAGACATCTGCATCTTCGGTGGCGGCCCGCTTGAAATCACGCCTGACGTTATCGACGTGGCCTGGCGCAATTACTTTGGCACGTCGCACAGTTTCGCGCCCTCAGCCGCGCACGAAGCCAATGTCGGCTACTTGTCCGACCCACTGGAATTGTAGGTGGTTCTATAGGCGCTAACGCTGGGAGAGCAGGCATCCTGCCTGCAATGAGCGCCGCAGGCGCGAACAGTCCTACTGGAGCAGAGAATGAAGATTACCCGTCCCACACTCCGAGGTTTTGGACTCAGCGTCTTGCTGCTGATCGCAAGCGCAACGTATGGCCAGAAAGAAGTCGTTCGCGTTACGCCGTCTGATGTGGAGGCACGTCCGGTCAACGCTCCTCAAAAAACAGTCTTGCGATTTATTGACGGCGTCAGCATTTCGGTTGACGACGCATGGGAAAGCGAACAGGGCATCTGGTACCGGCGAAGCGGGATGAGCCACCTGGTGGCGCGTGAACGAGTGAAAACCATCGAACGCAATCCCCGTTTGAATCAAACTGATAAGCACCCATCGTCGACAAATGTCGCGGCAGACCCAACTTCGCTGCGTCCTGAGTCAGCGATTGATCAGCCGGTTTGGATTTATCTGGTGGGGGGCGCGCGCGTGGAGGCAGACAGCGCGATGGAATCCGCGGAGGGTGTTTGGTATCGCAGGGGTTCACTTTCCGTGTTTGTCGACCGTTCGCGCGTAGACCACGTGGAGCGAGAGGCGCAGGCTGAGTCTCACTCTCCTGCCAGCAGGGAACGTGGATGGACTACCGGCAACAAACACCTTGATGCGTTGATTCGTCAGAATGGCATGAAGTATGGCGTCGATCCATATTTGATTTTCTGCGTGATGGAACAGGAATCACACTTTAACGCGCATGCCTTGTCGCCTAAAGGAGCGCGAGGGCTGATGCAGTTGATGCCGGGGACCGCCGCCCGTTTTGGTGTGACCCGACCTTCTGATCCGGCGCAGAACATTGCCGGCGGCACGCGCTATCTCAAGCAACTCATTGGACAGTTTGACGGACGAGTTGATTTGGTCCTCGCCAGTTACAACGCCGGAGAAGGCGCGGTCCTAAAGTTTGGTCGCAAAGTGCCGCCCTATCGCGAGACTCGCGACTACGTCAGGAAAATTAGTTACCGATACCGGCGAAACAGATCGTCGGTGTTTTCAAAAGGCGAACTGGCTCAAGCTGTGCGAGCGGGCACGTAGTACCCGCAAGGACGCAGGTCAGAACCCCCTGCGGTAAGCGGGCGGGCCCATTCTGGGTGGTGAAAACATGAAATCCTTCTTAGTCATCGTCCTAACGATTGGTTGCTTGGCCGTTCCAGTTGCCGCGCGCGGTCAGCAGCGCGATGTACCCCTGACGAACGGCGCTGTAATAAAACTCGTCCGGGCAGGTTTCAAAGAGCGGACGGTCATCAGCGTTATCCGGAGCCGTCCGAATCGATTCGCTCTGGACCCTGACAAGTTGATCGAATTGAAGCGGGCCGGCGTCAGCGAAAACATAATCCTCGCCATGTTGTCCCAGGACGAATCGTCTGTGTTTGCGGATGAATGGCCGGACGATTTTGGCCGAGCGAAAGGGAATACGTCGTCGCAGGATCCTGGCAGCCAGAGTGGAACGGATATCTTTGGCAGCAACGAGGGTTCCCGAGGGCAAACGCAAAGACGTGGCGCTGATGGATCAAGCCAGGGAGAGACGACTACGACTGGAACGGCCACGGTTCGAATACTACGTCCTGCCGAATCCGGCGGAACACCCACCAAGCTGGAACGAATACCAACGCTCACGAATGATGCAGTAATCAAGCTGGTGGAAGCGGGTTTTTCCGAAGGGACCATCGTTAAGAGAATTGAAGATTCGCCGGCGGAGTTTGATCTCTCCGACGCCAAGCTTCAAGAGCTGCGCCGGCGGCGGGCTACTGAAGTAATTATTGCCGCCATGAAGGCAGCAATGAGCGACGATCCGGCGACGCTGCAATCCGGGCCGCCAAGAAAAAGCGAGAACTGACCGTCATGCCTCGCCTCGTGTTTCGACATGTTGCCGCGACGTTGGGAGGAGCACTGTGGCTCATGCTCCTGATTGGCTTCCTGGCCCCGGTCGAGGCCCAGTCCAAGCTACCTACCCCAGCCCCAACTTCGCCGCCGGGAGTTGACGATGAAATCGATCCTAACGATGTGATTTCAGTAAGTACCACGGAGGTGTTGTTACCGGTCACGGTACGCAATGCCGCGGGCTTCCTGGTGGGCAATCTGACGCGGCAAGACTTCCGCGTCTTCGAAGACGGGGCAGAACAACCGTTAAGCGACTTGAGTTTGCGGAAGGTCCCGGTTGATGTGGTTCTGATCGTGGATGCTTCTTCGTCCGTCGCTGGTAATCTGGATGACTTCCGCCGCGCGGCGGAAGGCTTTGCGTTGCACCTGGCGGCTGAGGATCGCGTTAGCTTGATCCAGTTTGACGACCGAGTCGTCCTGCTTCAGGACTGGACCAGGAGCCTGGCCCAACTACGCCGCGCTCTCAAACGCATCGCGCCGGGCATGTTCACCCGCTTTCATGACGCAATGCTGCTGGCATCGCGCGACCAATCGCCGCGCCCGACCGCGCGACATGCGATCATCGTCCTCACCGACGGCATCGATAGCGGGCGCGGCGCAACATTCGCTAATGCAATGCGCGCCGCGTTGGAGTCTCAAACTACCGTCTACGTAATTAGCAATACTCAGATAGAACGAGTGACGAAGCAGTCCGCACTCAATACGCTGCTATCGGGTTCCGACTCCGCAATCCGCTTCAATCGACTTCGAATCGATGACTTGCGATTGAGTCTTGAGGCGCTTGCTGCGAGTGAGCGAAACCTCGGCGAGTTGACCGGGGCGACAGGCGGCAAACTCCACCGGCCGACAACCTTTGATGATCTGGAGAAAACCTATCGCGAGGTCGCAGAGGAACTGCGCCAACAATACAATCTGTATTACTCACCAACTGACCCAAGACGCGACGGTCGCTTACGCAAAGTACGCGTCGAAACCACCAACCCCGCTCACCAGGTGTCCACGCGCATCGGGTATTACGCACCCAAGAAATAGTCAGAACAGTCTGCGGTAACAGCCTCCGTAAACCATCCTTTTCCAGAATCGAAATTACGGATGCGATCTGGATTGGCCGTCCGTTTCCGGAAGCGGCCCTGACGGCCAAAATGTCCCGCGACCTGGTATGCCAGGCAAACTGCGCCATGTTGACACGCGCTTGAAGATGCATTACTCTGCCCGTCAGCTCGATAGCTTGTGTTAAGTCGTGTTATTGGCTTAGTTAGCTTGAGAGCGAGTGGGCGGCATGGTCATTGCCCATGGATGGCGTTCAAGTTTGCAAGGCCACGTGTGCTTTCCCACCTTGCGTGCGGCAATTTTATCAAGATATCAAGTAGTTCAGAGGAGAATCCATGCGACTAATCAAGCGTGCCGAAAAAGGGCTCACCTTAGCAGCCGGCGGCCTGCACAATGTTATTCAGTCAGTTAATAAGTACAAGCCCAATCCGTCGTTTACCCCCAAGTGGTCGGATAAGCCGCTGCTCAAGTCATGGCAGAAGAGCAAACCAACACTGGGCTGGCCACGCACGACAGACTCGCTCTGCCCCAACTGCGTGATCGAAGCGCGCGAGTCGATTCTCAGCGGGAAGCAGGACGTCAGCGTCCTGATCAATGAGAAGGTGGGCGAGATCAAGGCCCAGATTATCGAACGCGATGGCGAAATCTGGATGGTCAAGGATTGCCCGATCCACGGCCACTTCGAAGACATGATGGCTGTCGACGTTAAGTTTCTCAATCACATCGAGAAGATGTTTCCTGGTCGCGACATCGACGCGCACAACGACGAAAAGCTTCACAACCATGGCACCAGCACCATCAAGTATGGCCGCGGCGCTGTGCTGACGGTTGACTTGACCAATCGCTGCAACATGATGTGCGACCCTTGCTTCATGGACGCCAACCAGGTTGGTTTCGTGCATGAGCTCAGCATGGAAGACATCCGCGAGATTCTGGACAACGCGATTTCGATCAAGCCGCGGCGCCAGATGTCAGTGCAGTTTTCTGGTGGTGAGCCTTCCATCTCGCCCCACTTCCTCGAATCAATTCGATATGCTCGCAAGGTTGGTTACAACAGCGTGCAGGCAGCGACTAACGGAATTGAGTTTGCCAAGAGCAAAGTCTTCTGTAGCGAAGCTGCCGAAGCTGGTTTTCGCTTTGTCTTTCTTCAGTTTGACGGAGTTGGCAACGTCTCGAACATCCTTCGTCAGGTCGGCAACTTGTTCGACGTGAAGATGCGCGC
>JANMVC010000115.1:0-7211 GCA_031392315.1 Pyrinomonadaceae bacterium
CCGCGCGTCGTATTCCCGTCGCTGCATGTCAAACTGCCAACGCAGAAACGCTTCCTGCTGACCCTCCGCCCAAACCACCTGTCCGAGTTCGTCTGCGCGAGTGCTGCCATAAAGCGCGAGCAGGAACGTGTCATCCTCGGGTGTCACGTCGCGGAGAGTGATATTGGGCATGGAGGTTTCGTTCGTCATTGGGCGAAGTATAAACCCGATCAGTTTCCATTTCTCATTTTTCATTTGTCATGCGCCATCTCAATCAGCGCTCCGCGCCATCGTTCTCGCTCCTTGAGATGGAAAATTGCGAATGGAAAATGGAAAATCGAATTGGCCCTAACGCAAAAAAGGACCGCCGATACCGGCAGCCCTTTTCACGATTCACTATTTACGATTCCCGTTTCTTAGATGTGATTGAAGACGGCTTCGTAGTAAAACTCGCCATCTTTCTCGCGCGGCGTCAGGAACAGATCGAAGTTACCCAGCGCCGAATGGTTCATCCTATGGATGGAAGTGAACGGCGGCAGGGGTTCCGACGATTTGAACATCAGCGAAAACGATCGGGTGTCGAGTGCCTTCGAGGCAGCCACCATCGAACCGGCTTTCGGTTTGTAGCCGTTGACGCTGACGAGTTTCAAACTGACCAACTCCCCGCGTGCGTTGGGCGCCTGAAAGTAGCCGTTGATGTAGGGACGAAAGGTTGCTTCGGTAAAAAAGAAGAGCGGATCCTGCTGGGCCTTGATCGGTATCGGGTGGCCGATAATTTTCTCCAGCGGCCTCCCTTTCTTCTGACCGAAAACGCTCTGGCCCATGCCCAAAGCCAAACCAGCGGAAACCGCAGACAGACTGGCACACTTCAAGAAACGACGACGTTCAAACGACATGCTTGATCTCTCCTCAAAAAATTGCGTGGGAGTTGATTTACAATCAGGTGGGACAGGCTTTCCCCAAAGGCCTGCGGGGCAGCAACAGTGTAAGCGAGTTTCGTTATCAGCGCCACTTGAAAGGTGACCGGTCATCCCCGGTCAGAATGCTCCGGGCCACTTGAACCGGGCCAGTGGCCCGCCGGGGGCAGAGGCCAATACAAGAAATCTTTCTTGACGGCGTTGTCGGTTGCGAGTAGAATCCCGCCGCTTCAGAATTCAACAAGGCTTTTCAGTTCTTCTTCTCAAGCAGGGATTCACAATCAGACTCCACCGCTAGCAGTCCCCAGAGCACAGCAGTCTGAATTTTCCGTAACGTCCTCGCGCATTCCATTTCGGGCTTCGCGTAAAAACCACGCACCCTGAGTTGGATTGTCGCCACCTTTGATAATTGTAACTACACCAAGGAGTGAACAATGGCAGAACCATTTCTCTCTGAAATCAGAATCATGAGTTTTAACTTTGCGCCGAAGGGCTGGGCCATGTGCAACGGTCAGTTGCTGCCCATCAACCAGAACCAGGCGCTTTTCAGTTTGCTCGGCACAACGTTTGGCGGCGACGGGCGCGTTAACTTCGCGTTGCCGGACCTGCGCGGCCAGACGCCGATACACGTCGGCCAGGGGCAT
Organism: Pyrinomonadaceae bacterium; assembly: GCA_031392315.1. GTDB lineage: Bacteria > Acidobacteriota > Blastocatellia > Pyrinomonadales > Pyrinomonadaceae > PSRF01. Next base: position 1,541 of record JANMVC010000115.1, read on the forward strand.
GTGCTCGGCGAAAAGGGCGGTGAACAGGCACACACGTTGTCAATCTCTGAACTACCCACGCATGCTCATGTTTGGAACGCAGTTAACATTCCAGCTACTACGAGCAACAACAATGCAACTTTGAATCTCGCTCAGTCCGTGCAGTCAAATCTGTACGCTGCGCCGAGCAATCTTCAAGCTATGGCCCCGAACATGGTCGGGAACACCGGCGGCTCCCAGGCCCACCTGAATATGCAGCCGTTTTTAACTTTGACTTTCTGCATCGCTCTTCAGGGAATCTTCCCCAGCCCAAACTAAGGAGTCGAATCATGGCACAACCATATGTAGGTGAAATTAGAATGTTCGCTGGCAACTTCGCTCCCGCAGGCTGGTTTTTTTGCGAGGGGCAGTTGCTGCCTATCTCTGAGAATGAAACGCTGTTTCAGTTGCTCGGAACGACCTATGGCGGCGACGGGCAGTCAACGTTTGCCCTGCCCGATCTGCGCGGACGCCTCCCGATTCATCAGGGTAATGGGTTCATCCTTGCTCAGACCGGAGGAGCTGAAGAGATTACCTTGACAGTGCAGCAGATACCCGCGCACACCCACCCTGCTCTGTGCAGTGGCGACATTGCGTCGGGAACCTCGCCCACTAACAACGTGCTGGCGGCGCCGGCAGATGTGAACACGCTGCCTTACGGGACGGACGCGCCGGTCGGAGCGCTGGTTGCTTCGTCTATCTCCCCGATTGGGGGAAGTCAGCCGCACACCAACTTTCAGCCGTATCTATGCGTCGACTTCATCATCTCGCTGTTCGGGATTTTCCCGTCCCCGACCTAAACGGAGGATGATTGCACTGCACCGGTCGTTGAATGTTTGCTTCATAGGCAGGCTAAAGGAGAATCGTTATGGCAGATCCATTTGTAGCTGAAATCAGAATCTTTCCTTTCAACTTTGCGCCCAAGGGCTGGGCCTTCTGCAACGGGCAGTTAATGCCTATCTCGCAGAACACCGCGCTGTTTTCGTTGCTCGGCACAACCTATGGCGGCGATGGCAAGTCCACTTTTGCATTGCCTGACATGCAAGGTAATGCGCCGATGCACCCAGGTCAGGGGCCGGGTCTTTCGCTCCACGATTTGGGCGAGATCGGCGGGACGGAAACCGTGAGCTTATTGCAATCGGAGATCCCGAGCCACAGCCATTCGCTGAACGCCTCGAAGGCAGATGCAACCGAGCGCATCCCGTCCGGTCAGCTTCCGGCAAACGGCGTCGGCGGGATTGTGGCCTACGCTGCGCCGGGCGCTCTGACTCCCTTTAGTTTTAACGGGCTCACTCCGGCCGGCGGCGACGCGCCGCACAACAACATGATGCCGTACCTGACGCTAAATTTTAATATTGCGCTCCAGGGCGTCTTCCCGCCGCGCACGTAAGCAGACGGCAGAGACAGCGGGGCAGTGGCCCGACCGTCAGGGAGGGCGTTTAGCCTCGCTTTACCAATCCGACCCTGAGAGATTCGAGCAATCGATTTCCCAGGGTCGAGTTGCGTCTGCGGGCAGTAGCGTTAATGGGGGGCCACTGCCCCGCCTGCATTTCGTCCGCCATGCTTATTTATTGACGCTTGTCGTACTCCTGTAATATTCTTGCCCCGCTACATTTAGGAGTTAAGCCGCAGCGACGCACGTGCCTCGCCGCCTCAAGAAGGTTGCCGCAAGATTCCGTGTATCTTTGCATCGCAAGTAAGCGAATCACGAAAGTCAACAAAACCGAAACGTCCGGGGTCAACAACTGACACCGTCATCAGTTCCAACATTCCAAGCACTTAAGGACAACAAAATGAAGCGCACCACATCGCCATTCTATGCTCGTAGAACATTCATTCTCACTCTGCTTTCTTTTGTCGCCGTTGCGGCCATCGTCACGTTTGGCGTTTCGGCTCGGCGCGCGAATCGCGCGGCTGCGCTTCGATCAAGTAGCCAGACGGCCAGCGCCCCCGCAAGCAAAGCTCAGGACAAAAATCCCAACGCGCCCGATGCGGCGGCGATCACGGCCAGCCTCACGGACAACACCGCGACTGCGGTGGCGCCGGGCGGCACGATCAATTACACCGCTGTGATTACTAACAATGGCGCTGCCAGCCCTGCCGACGACGCCGGCTCGGTTGTCTATAACGGAACCCTCGACGCGAACACCACGCTTTCAGGCACGGTCGGCGTTTCGCCGGTTCCGCTTAACGATACATACCCGCAGACAGTTATTGGTAACGTTCAGATTAACTCCGCAAACATTCCTTACAGCGTGGTCACCAACGACTACCAGGGCCAAAATGGCGGCGTCGTAAGTATTGGACAATCGGGATCAAGCGCCAATGGCGGGCAGGTGGTGATGAACAACACCCCGGGCCCCAACTTTGGGCAGTTTACCTACAACCCGCCCGCTGGCTTTGAAGGCACCGACACGTTTACTTACACACTCACCAATTCAGTTGGCAGCACCACCGCCGCCACCGTGAGCATGTCTGTCAGCGGGATGGTTTGGTTCATCAACAACAATTCAGCCGCGTGCACCACGATTGCTGCCGGTTGTGGCCGCATCACAAATCCCTTTAGCGATCTGGGTTCATTTAATACCGTCAACAACGGCGGCGTCGGCAGTACCAACCCGGCAGTTAACGACAATATCTTCATCTATGAGAGCGCGACTGCTTACAACAATAGCATCACGCTCCTAAACGGCCAGAGATTGATCGGCCAGGACTCAACTTCGACTCTGACAACGCTTACGGGATTGACACCGCCGTCCGGCAGTACAGCGTTCCCCGCAATGAATTCGGGCAACGGGACCATCACGAAGATCACCACCGGCGCCGGAAACGGCATTACGCTCAACAGCGCTGGAGCGGCCGCAACAAATGTGGTGAATGGTTTGACGGTTGGGAACACAGCCGGCGTGGGCATCTCCGGCTCGACCTTCGGTACGCTGACGTTGGCCGACGTGAGCATCGATGAACCCGCCGCCACGCGCACAGGTCAGGCTCTTTCACTAACTAGCGGCGCCGCAACCGCGACTTTCGGTACAGTCGAATCCAGTTCGGGCACCAACAATGTCGCTCTGGCGAGCGTCACTGGAAACATCAATCTGGGCACGGGCGCGCTCTCGGGCGCCACCGGCAATGCCTTGACCTTGAGTGGTGCGGGCAATACCGCAACTGTCAGTTACTCCGGCACGATCACGAATACGGCGGCCTCAGCCGTTTCTGTTGCGAGCAAGACCGGAGGCACCGTTACTCTCAGCGGCTTGATTACCGGCAGCGGCACTGGTGCTAACGGCGGGATTTCGCTCCTCACGAACACCGGCACAATCATGAATTTCACCGGTGGAATTAACCTGAGCATGACCGGGTCGGCTCCCGGTTTCACGGCCACGGGCGGTGGTACGGTCAACGTCACCGATCCGAATGCGTTGGGCACAGCGCCCGACAACACGATTGCGACGATTAGCGGCGCGGCACTCAACGTAGCTAATACAACCATCGGCGCGAGCAACTTAAACTTCCGCAGCATCGCTTCGAATGGGGCAGCCAGCGGCATAATCCTGAACAGCACGGGCGCCAGCGGCAGTCTGATTGTGACTGGCAACGGCGGAGCGTGTACTTCAGCCGGAACATGCACGGGTGGCGCGATTCAGAATTCCACCAGCGACGGTATCTCGCTGACAACCACCCTGAGTCCATCGTTCACGCGCATGGCCATTCCGACCACCGGAGGGCACGGTGTTGAGGGCACCGATGTCACAAACTTCACGTTCCAGAACGGCTTCATTGACAATTCCGGGACCGGCCTGGCTGCTCAAGTTTCTAACCTTGCCTTCAACACTTTGAACGCCAACAATGTCGACGGCGTCGTCAGCATCATCAACAACACGCTGACGAATGCCTACTTCCATGGTGTCGCCATTGAGAATTACTCGGGGACGATTACCAGCCTGGACATATCCGGCAACACCATCACTAGTTCGACCGCCGGCGGCCCCGCTGTTGCCTGTCCTGCATCCGCACCCGCCCGGAATCCCACTACTTGCTCTCAGGGCAACGCCATCCACGTGATCATCCACGGTTCGGCCGGTGTCACGTCGAACCTCAACGACGGCACCGTCAACAACAACATCATCACAAACTTCCCGATTGGCGGCGGCATCATCATGCAGGGCACGAACGCGGACGTTGCCTCGCCTCAGCTTACATTTGGTATTCCCAACGACGTGAACAACATCATCTCCATAACCGGCAACCGCGTCGCCGGCGCCAGCAACGCCAACAAGATGAACACCAACGCAATTCAGGTGGGCATCAACGGGATTGCGCGCGGAAACTGGGAGATTAACAGCAACGGCACCATCGCGAACCCGATCACCAACATCGCCGGCAACGTCATATCCACGTCTGTGCTCGGCACCTCGACCGGCACGGTCAAAGTTAACAGCAACCGGATCGTCGCAAATCACACGCCGAACTTCGGCGCTCCGTTTGGAATCAGCGCCGGCGTCGGCAGAACGTTTGCTTGCTGCACTGACGTCGCGACGCTGACGATCGTCATCGATGGCAACAACGTCTCGGGTACCGATGGCAACGGCATCAAGATTCGTGGCGCCGAGGCACAGGGCACAATGAACGTCAGAATCAGCAACAATACCGTTGCCGCTCCCGTGGCAACTGCGTTGCGTGAAGGCATCTTCGTCGAAGCTGGAGGTTCCACAGCCGGCACCGACAATGATGTCTGCCTGGACATAGTCGGCAACACGACTGCCGGCGCCTCGGACGGGTTCGACACGGCCCCGGGCATCCGGCTACGCAAGCAAGGCACCAGCACTACTGTCAACGCATTCGGGGTCGAAGGCATGGGTGCAACGGCGACTCCGGGCGTCGAACAGTATGTGGGAAATGGCGCAGGCAAGAATCCGGGTTCGGCGAACGGGACGTTTGGGACAAACGGCGTGGTTCTCGGATCCGCTACGAGCGGCTTCAGCAACTGTTCAGCCGCCCCAATTGCTCCACCGGATGGAGACTTGGCCGCCGTTCGATCTGCGAAGCCAAGAGCTAACGCCTTTGCGCCAGCATCAGCTCCAGCGATAAATGCCCCGGTCATCGAGTCTCAATTGCCTCGCGCGGAAAACCTGGCGGCGCAGTTGTCTTTAGACCGAGCCTCCTTTGGCTCCTTCGCGAAGTCTGTCACCCCAGTTCCGGCGGAAGCGAATAACGCGAAGCAAACCGGGTCGCGCCGGGCGCATCACGCGCAGTTCAATCGTACACGCTCAATCAAAGCCACAAAGGCTGACGACCAGCCGCTGTTGCCGGCGTCAGGCGAAGCAGTTGGCCCAATCAATATCGGCACGCTTCCGGCGGGCAAGAGCGTCACCATCACGTATGCGGCGACGGTAAACACTCCGCCGCTGGCGAGACAGGCGACCCATCAGGGCACCGTCACTTACACAAACGGCGCAGGCAGTCCGTTATCGACCAATGATCCGGATACCGGCCCGGCCGGTGATGCGACAGTCACTGCATTCAACGTGCTGATGACCTGGAATGGCGTGACCAGCACTGACTGGAATACGGCTACCAACTGGACCCAACCCGCCGGCGGAACGCAGTACGCCCCCGGCGTCAGCAACCCGGCCGTCAACGATGTGGTCATTCC
>JANMVC010000127.1:0-8300 GCA_031392315.1 Pyrinomonadaceae bacterium
ACGTCGCGGGTGCAGGAGGCGCATATCACCATCGGCCACCTCTGGTGCGAAATGGTAGACGCGTTGATAGCTTAGGTGTGGAGGCCACGGTCAAAGACCACGAACGGCACCAGAACAAGCCACTTGACATAAATTATCGATCCACTTACGCTCTGGGCGCGTTCAATCATCAGCGAAAACAGGGCTTACCCGATATCAGTCCTGCCGGTTAGCTTGACGTTCTGAGCACTGTCCCGCTTTAAGAAATCTCTGAACATCTATGTTCCCCCAAAAGCAGCAAATCATCGCCGAGGTCGATCCAAAAACCTACCCTTTAGGCGAGCAGAACGAACGCTCGGCTGTTGGGCCCGCGTTGGCGTTGGTGGCTCTAAACCACACACCCGTCGAGCGGCGAATTTATTCAGCCATGCTGAGTGCGATTGAATTCCCGCTTGAGTCACAGCCGGCCTCTCAATCAGCGCGAGACGTGTTCACGGTGCGGCGAGTTATGGAGCTGGCCGACATCACAAATCTCAGCACTGTCAGGCGCGGACTCGAAGGTCTGGTGGCGAAATCCAGCGTGGAACGAGTGCCCAACTCGAAAGCATCCAGCAACTCCAACGGCGACAGCAGCACCGGCAACGGGGGATCGAGCCATGCACATGGTGGCCGCGAAACGACCGTGAGCTACCGCGTGCGTTTACCGGAAGAAGTTATCGCACGGCGCGAGGAAAACGGAACGACCGGGTTCAGGCGTGGCAACGGCGAGAATCGTTCCTTCGAGCGCGTCATTCAGCGCATAGTTGCGACGAAGAGCCTCAGCCGGCGAGAAGCCCAGGTTGCCCTCTGCTGCGTCGAAGGGTTAACGAATGCCGAGATTGGATCGCGCTTGTTGGTAAAGGAACAGACAGTGAAGTTTCACCTGCGACATGTGTTTTTGAAGTTTGGAGTAAAGCGCAGGGCCGAATTGATTTCGCGGTTGTTGCTGTAGAAGTGGGTTTGGAGTCCGGCTTTAGCTTGCCGCAGGTGAGCAACCTGAAGGTTGTACTCTGAACTTTGAAAACTTAATGCCGCCTCGCATAGAGGTTTCCCTTCGGGGTACCGTGTGTTTCCCATTTTCGTTCCCGACGACGAAGTGGAAACAGACCAAGCTGGAAGTGTCTCCGGCGAACCACGGATTTGTGAAAGATGACTACTGTTAAAGCCAAATCGAAAGACAAGAAGAAAAAGAAAAAGAAGAAGACGGCGCTCGTGGTCTGTCGTGATCGGAAGGAATTCTGGACTACGCAAAGCCAGTTTTGGCAATGGGTGCGGGAGGGAGTTGTGACTAAGACCGGCGATCAGCCCCTGACTGGATCTTTTAAACGCGAACACGAAGAGCTGATGGTCCTTTTGAGCAACACCGTCTTAAATCTGGCGCATCCGAATCACATGCGCGAGGCGCTGATGTCGCGTCGGGTTGGACTCGCAAGAAAGTAATGAGGAATTATTTATGAGCAGAATCAGTTTGCAGAATTATGTGATCGCGGCAAGATTTCGGTCCATTGCCGCTTCGCTGCTAAGGGTCGCAGTGGTTTCTGGTGTCGCCTTCGTGATGGTGGCGGCCCAGACGCCCGCTGAGAAAACAGCGCCAACCGGCGGACAGCCCGAGGGACAGACTGTCGCCGGCAACGCCAGTCCATCAGCCTCAGCACCGGCCGAGACGGACGAACGTTACCGCATTGGGCCGGGCGACGTGCTCGACATTCGCATCTTTAATCGTGCCAATCTCTCTCGCGACGCTGTGCGCGTCGAAGGCAACGGCATGATTCGGATGCCTTTGATCGACGGTGAAATTCAGGCTGCCTGTAAGACTGAGGGCGAACTGGCCAGCGAGATTGCGGAGAAGTACACGAAGTTTTATCGTAATCCGCAGGTTGATGTTTTCATCAAGGAATACAAGTCAAAGCAGGTGGCGATCATCGGCGCGGTGAATGATCAGAGCCGATTCGAACTTCAACGCCGGGTGCGGCTGCTAGATCTCTTGACCTACGCCAAAGGGCCAACCCCCAAGGCAGGGCAGACGATCAATATTGTGCACTCGGTCCAGGGCTCGCTTTGCCGCAAGGCAGGGAGCGAGGATACGAGCGAGGCGTTTTCCAGTTATCGTCTAAGCGACACGCTGCGGGGCGATCCAAAGGCCAACCCTTATCTTGAGGCCGGCGACGTTATCACTCTGCCCGATGCTGATCAGATCTATGTTGTGGGAAATGTCTACACACCAATAACGATTCCACTCAAGGAACCGATCACGCTGTCGCGCGCGGTAGCTATGGCCGGCGGGGTGAAACAAGACAGCAAGAAAGACAAGATTAGAATTGTGAGGCAGGAACCCGGCTCCTCGGCCAGAAAAGAGATCGTGGTCGATTTGTCGGCGATTGAAAAGAAGCGCGCCGAAGATATAGCGCTCGTGGCCAATGACATTATTGAAGTGCAGACATCGGCCGGGAAGGCCCTTTTGCGCAGCTTGATTGGCGGCGCCGGACAGAGCATCACGAATTTACCGGTCCGTGTGATTCCATAAGAGCGAAATTACCGAACTAATAACCAACCGTCGGCGGCCCGCCCGTCGTCGGTCTGATCTAAGGAAGAGTTATGAAACCATCGCGTGAATTGATTAAGAGCGAAGCGGATCTTACCGCAATCGAAAAATCGAATGGCGACTCGGGCCGTCCCCCCAGCTACAACTACGGCGTCGACCCGAATGCCGAAAGCGAAGTGAACCTACTCGACTATTGGCGCGCAGTCCGAAAGCGACTGTGGCTGGTGATCAGCATCATGGCACTCATCACCATGCTGTCGATCATTTACGTGGCGCGCAAACCGGATATTTACCAGGCGGGCGCGCGCGTCCAGGTGGATTTGGAAAACAATGCCGCACTCGTTGGCAAGACGCCTTACGTCTTCGGGCCCGCAAACGATCCTGTCTACTTCAATACCCAACTGCAAATCCTGGTGAGCCCAGGGCTCATGCGCCGCGTCGTCAAGACTCTTGATCTCGAGCACAACCCAAACTTCTTCAAAGGAAGCTCCGCCCAGAAGCGTTCGACCTGGCAAACGATTAAGCAAATGGGTGGTTTCGGAAAAGACGAGACGGCTAACGGCACTCCCAAGCCAACAGATGAGCTACAGCTTCGTACTACGGTGGCGGAGGTTACCTCTCAGGATGATCGTGCGGAAGCCAAGCGACTGCAGCCTTATGTCGGCGCGATTCTCGCCGGGTTAAAAGTGGAACCAGTTAAGGAGACGCGCGGCTTATATAAGGAAACGTGGCTGATTGATATTAGTTACACCCACACTGATCCCGAAGTGGCCGCGAAAGTCGTCAACGCAATCGCGGAGACCTACGTCTTCAACAACCTCGAGAAGAAAACTGAAACCAACACCAACACCGGCGACGTGTTAACTAAACGTATCGCCGAGCTTCAGCAAACCATTCGCACCGACGAAGAGCGGCTGGTGAACTACGCCAAGAACAACCAGATACTTTCGCTCGATGCGAGCCAAAACACTGTGGTCGAGCGGCTGGGCGCACTGAATCGGCAACTGGGCGAAGCGGAAAACGCGCGCATCGACGCGGAATCGCGCTTCAACGCCGCCAAGGATCCGAACCGGCCCGGCGCCGCTACCGCGCTGACCGAGGCGGATCAGTTAAAGGCAAACGAGTCTGAGACAAAGCTGGCAGATCTGCGGCAGAAGCGCGCGCAACTGATGGTTGACGCCACCGAGGAAGCACCCGAGGTGAAAGAGGTTGACACACAGATTGCTGAACTCGACCGGCAGGTGAAGGAGATTCGGAGTCGGAAGAGCAATACGCTCCTCACCAACCTGGAGACAAACTACCGACAATCGTTCGCGCGCGAGCAGGCGCTCCGCAAATCGTTTCAGCAACAACGCTCCGAAACGCTGACGCAAAACGAAGCCGCGATCAACTACCGGATCATTCAACAGGAGATCCAGACGAACAAGACCTTGCTCGACAACCTGCTCCAGCGTTCGAAAGAGAACGATGTGATCATGGCCAGCAAGCCAAACAACATTTCGATCATCGATTACGCCATCGCTCCCGATGGAGCCATTGGGCCGAATCGCACGCGCACGGTTCTCATGGCCATGTTCCTCTCGCTGGGACTCGGGATTGGGTTCGCGCTGTTCCTCGAATACCTCGACGACACTGTTCATTCCACCGACGAAGTCGAACGCTTGCTGCATCTTCCGGCGCTGGCCGTCATCCCCGCCGCCTCCGCCTCGGGTCGCCGCCGGCTGCTGGCTCCTCCGGGCGCGTTGCAGAAGCGCAACGGATTCAACGCTTCCGACAATGCCGAACTCCTGATGAACGTTGACGGCCGCTCGCCGCTCGCGGAAGCGTATCGGCATCTGCGGACTTCGGTGCTGCTATCCACTGCGGGCCGAGCGCCCAGGTCGTTGCTGATTACGTCGAGCTTACCGGGGGAAGGCAAGACAACTACTGCTGTCAACACCGCCGTCAGTCTCAGCCAAACTGGCGCCAGCGTCGTGATCATCGATGCGGACATGCGCCGGCCACGTCTGCGTTCTATCTTCGGGCTCTCGGAGCGTGCTGGCCTCAGCTCGATCCTGTCCAGCGACATGTCTGACGCCGAGATGCTGGCGTTGGTCACCAAAGACGACGTGTCCGGCTTGTCTGTGCTTACTTCGGGGCCGATTCCGCCGAATCCGGCAGAGTTGTTGGGTTCAGATCAAATGCGCCGGTTGATGGTCACATTGCAATCAGAGTTTAACCACGTGGTGGTGGATTCACCGCCAGTCACTTCATTCACTGACGGCGTTCTAATCGCGTCGATAGTTGACGGCGTGTTGCTGGTGGTCCACGGCGGCAAGAGTTCGCGCCACGTGGTGAAGCGTGCGCGGCAACTTTTGAAGGATGTGGGCGCAAAGATTTTTGGCGTCGTGCTCAACAACGTGAACCTTCAGTCGCACGACTATTACTACTATCAGCGCTACTACGGCTCGCAGTATTATAAGAGCGATGTTGAAGAAGAAACTGAACGCGCGTCAGCTTGAGACCAAAAGGAGTAATCGCTCATGAGCGTCACCCTTCCGCTTGATCAAATGACCACTGCCGAGAAACTCCAGGCGATGGAGGATTTGTGGAAGAGTCTTACTCGAAAGGAGTTCGAGTTAGAGTCGCCCGCGTGGCATGAAACTGTTTTGGCCGACAGGGAAGAGCGATTGGCACGGGAGGAAGAGGTGCCCATTGAGTGGGAGCTAGCGAAAGAAGAGTTGCGCAACACGCTTAGATGAGAATCACTATTCTCCCTGCGGCCAAACGTGATTTGGCACGTGGCTTCGCGTCTATCAGGAACAAGGAGAAGGCCTGGGGAGTTACTTCATGGAATCCCTTTTTTCAGATATTGATTCTTTGCGCCTCAATGGCGGCACGCATCACAAGGTCTTCGGCTACTTCCGTCTCCTTTCCAAACGCTTTCCTTATGCCGTCTATTATTCGGTGGCAGCAGAAAAGCTGCTGGTAAGGGCCGTCCTGGATTGCCGTCGCGATCCGCGATGGATCAGCGAGAAACTCCAGCCTTAGTTCGTACTCCTCTTTACCCCCAAGTCATCCGAGCGAAATATTTTGTCTGCGATTCAACCCGAACTCACACATCGGAATTCTGAGAGCCTCCCCACCTTCTCGATTGATCCGCCAACCGGTTGGACATCGCTGGGACTCCGTGAGCTTTGGGACTACCGCGAGCTGCTCTATTTCCTCACCTGGCGCGACGTCAAGGTTCGTTACAAGCAGACTGCACTCGGCGCAGCCTGGGCGGTGATTCAACCCGTGTTCATGATGCTCGTCTTCAGTCTGTTTTTCGGACGACTCGGGAAGATGCCTTCGGACGGAATTCCTTATCCGGTATTCACATTTTGTGCGCTCTTGCCCTGGATGCTTTTCGCGCATGCGTTGACCGAGTCGAGCAATAGCCTGGTCGCGAATGAGCGGCTGATTACCAAAGTTTACTTTCCACGATTAGTGGTGCCGATAGCCGCGGTGCTGGGCGGACTGGTGGATTTTGCCGTCGCTTTCATTCTGCTGCTCGCGCTGATGGCTTACTACGGGATTGTGCCGACTTCAGCGATTCTCACCCTTCCGGGTTTTCTGCTCCTGGCTGTGGTCACGGCGCTCGCTGTCGGCTTGTGGCTTTCGGCACTCAACGTGAAGTATCGCGACGTGCGTTACACCATCAACTTCCTGATTCAGTTCTGGTTGTTTGCCACACCCATTGCCTATTCGAGTTCGCTGGTTCCCGACCGCTGGCGCCCGCTTTACGGATTAAATCCAATGGCCGGCGTGGTGGAAGGCTTTCGCTGGGCGCTCCTGGGCGCAAAGCCGCCCGGCGCGATGCTCTGGGTTTCAGTCGGGGTCGTCGTAGTGCTTTTGATCGGCGGACTTTACTTCTTCCGCCGCATGGAGCAGCAATTCGCGGATGTGGTCTAAACGACGACTTGCATAGCGGGAGCGTCGGCTTACATAGTGGCGATACGAACTTACATAGGCGAAATGCCAGCTTGCCCTGGAGCAATGCAAGTCTACATCGGAGCAATGCAAGCTTGAGTCGGAGCAATGCAAAATTACATGGGCGCAATGCCAGCTTGTCTCGGAGCAATACAAGCTTGCCTCGGAGCAATGCAAGCTTGCCTCAGGGTAATGCAAGCTTGAGTCGGAGTAATGCAAGCTTGCCTCGGGGTGATGCAAGCTTGAGTCGAAGTAATGCCAGCTTGTTTCGGAGTAATGCAAGCTTGTTTCGGAGTAATGCAAGCTTACATCGGAGCAATGTTAGTCCGGATTCTCCAGATCTTTGCACCCAACCGCGCACGTCAAGCGCTGTTAACCGCGCTTTCTGCTTAGAGTTGCGCCAGTAATTCGAGATTCAATGTCTGAAATTGCCATTCGCTGCGCGGGGCTGAGTAAGCAGTACCGGATCGGCGAGCGTGAGTCGTACAAAGCCTTGCGCGACGTTATCGCCGACGCGGCCGCAGCTCCGTTCCGTCGTCTGCGCTCGACGATCAACCGCAGACCGCAGACCGCAGGCGGTCGCAACAACGGTCGTCGGTCGTCGGTCGTCGGTCCGTCGCCTTCGGGGACTTTCTGGGCCCTCGACGATGTCTCCTTCGAAGTAAAACGCGGTGAAGTGGTCGGCATCATCGGACGCAACGGAGCAGGGAAGAGCACGCTGCTCAAAATCCTTTCGCGGATCACTAAGCCCACGCGGGGTCACGCCAGGATTCACGGGCGCGTCGGTTCTTTGCTCGAAGTCGGCACTGGCTTTCATCCGGAGTTAACTGGCCGGGAAAACATTTATCTCAACGCCGCGATTCTCGGGATGCGCAAGGCTGAAGTGGCGGAGAAGTTTGACGAGATCGTCGCCTTCGCCGAAGTCGAAAAGTTCATCGACACACCCGTCAAGCGATACTCGAGCGGGATGTACGTGCGGCTGGCCTTCGCCGTCGCGGCGCACCTCGAGCCGGAGATTTTAGTTATCGACGAAGTGCTGGCGGTGGGCGACGCGGCGTTTCAGAAGAAGTGTCTGGGCAAGATTGGCGAAGTCGCGCATGGCGGCCGCACAGTTTTATTCGTCAGCCACAACATGGGCGCGATTCGCAGTTTGTGCACAAAAGTGATCTGGTTGAACGACGGCCGCATCGCGGATCAAGGTGGGTCCGCTATGATGGTAGAGCGGTACCTAAGAACCACAATCAACCAATTCGGCTCATCGATAGAGCTTGCGGACATCGCGCGGCCGGATGGTTCGGGAACGCAGTTGAGAATTAGAAACATCGAGTTCAATCAAGGCACGCCTATCTTTCACGGCGAGCCTCTAAGGGTCAAAATTCAATTTGAAACGGCCTCGGCAGTTGAAAACGTCGCGTTTGGATTTGGTTTCTCGTCAGCCGAAGGCATACGCGTGATGACGGTTGATAGTGATCTAATGGAAGGGCAAAGAAACTTGCCGCAGGATTACGTGGGGATAGTGGAGGCTGAGATTCCACATTTGGAATTGCAGCCTGCCAGGTATTCGCTCGACGTCGGGGCGCGTTCGGGAAATAACAGCGGGCTGGACTATTTACCCGGTTGCGCACAGATCGAGGTTCTGCCCGGGCCCACCACACCGCCCCAGATCATCAGAGAGACCGGCGGCATGCGAATTCCCGCAGCCTGGGAGTGGAAGAGTTCCGAGTTGCCTGCCGACACGCCGACCGAAGCATCAAAACACGAAAGTCATGCCGTCAATTAGAAGTGTCGC
>JANMVC010000169.1:0-3203 GCA_031392315.1 Pyrinomonadaceae bacterium
CCCGCGCTCTTGGAAACGCCGCGAAAGATGTTGCCACCGCCAACGACGACTGCGACCTGGACTCCCAGCGCATGGACCGCCTTTAATTCCTCCGCGACTCCGCGAGCAACATCTACATCGATGCCGTAGTTTTGCTCGCCCATCAGGGCCTCGCCGGAAATCTTCAGCAGGACGCGACCGTATGTTAAGCCGGGATTTTCAGAAGTAGATTCTGCTGCGGACATTGGGAGTGATCCTCTTTGGGTATCTTTGCGCCGCCTGGGCGCCCTTTGCGGTTGAAGAAACCCCAACCGCACAGAACGCGAAGTTTACGCAAAGGACCGCAAAGTTTCCATTAAGAAACGAACTTTGAACTGCTCGCTTAGCTCACCATCGAAGCGACTTCGCTGCCAAAATCTTCTTCGCGTTTCTCGAGGCCTTCGCCCATCTTATAGCGGGTGAACCGGCGAATGGTAATCTTCTCACCCGTCTTTGCCACTTTTTCCGTGACCATCTCAGCAACTGTCTTGGAAGGATCTTTCACGAAAGGCTGGTCGAGCAATACCGACTCTTCGTAAAACTTATTCATCCGGCCTTCGACGATCTTGTCGATCACCTGGTCTGGCTTCGACGCATTCTTAGGATCGTTCTTCGCCTGGGCGCGGGCAATCTCGCGTTCCTTATCCAACTCGGTGTGGTCCACGTCTTCGCGAGAAACATAACGCGGCTCCGCTGCGGCCACGTGCATCGCAATGTCTTTCACCAATTGCTGAAACTCCGCGCCGCGCGCGACGAAGTCAGTCTCGCAATTAACTTCGACCATCACTCCAACCTTACCGCCCATGTGAATGTAGGAACCCACGATGCCTTCGGCGGCGATGCGTCCTTCGCGTTTCTTGGCTGAGGCCATGCCGCGTTCGCGCAGAATTTGAATGGCGCGTTCCTCATTGCCTTCGGAAGCCACGAGGGCATTCTTGCATTCCATCATTGCCGCGCCAGTTTTCTCGCGAAGCTGTTTCACTGCTGCTGCTGTTACATCTGCCATGATTCTTTAAAGTCTCCGATTGATAATATTTCTGTCAGAACCGCCTGCGGTAGCGGGTGGGCCCGTTGAGTATTTGCGGCCCACTAGTTGGCCAGCCCGCTACCGCAGGCGGTTCTGACATTTGATCTGTCCCCGCCTAATGAAAAACGCAGCCCGGCGGAAGAACCGCTTTGAAGGCTGCGCTCGCCGATACTAAAAATCTCGAACTGATTTGGGCTAGCTCGCCGCTACCACTGATTCAGCGCTTTCGTCCGCTGTCTGATTAGCCTCGGCAGGTTCGGTCGCTTCCGGTACCGGCGCATTGCTCAGGCTCGCGTCGTTGCCATTATTTGCTTCAGCGGCTACCGGTGCTTCCGTCGTTTCAGCCACCGGCGCTGACGGCGCGGTGGTTGGCGCTGCTTCCGCATTCGCCGCTACCGGCTGTTCCGTCGCTACGCTTGATCCGGCCTCGGCGGGTTTCGCGTCGCCATTTTCGTCCTGAGCCACGACGCCGCCTTCGGTGGCAATATTCTGGCCATCCAGAATTGAATCAGCGATGCGGGAAGCAAACAGGCGCACGGCGCGCAAAGCATCGTCGTTGCCCGGAATCACATAATCAATTCCTTCGGGCGAGCAGTTAGTGTCAACTACTGCGACGATGGGAATTCCCAAACGATTTGCTTCCGCAACTGCAATCTCTTCTTTGCGGACGTCGATTATAAAGACGATGTCGGGCAGGCGAGTCATCGACTTGATGCCCGAAAGGTTCTTATTCAAGCCTTCACGTTCGCGGTCAAGCTTGATGCGCTCCTTCTTCGTCAACTTCTCGTAACGGCCGTCAGTCTGCATCGTCTCCAATTCCTTGAGACGTTTGATCGACTTCTGCACGGTCTGAAAGTTAGTCAGGAGACCGCCCAGCCAGCGCTGGTTAACGTAATACTGCCCACAGCGCTCGGCTTCTTCACGCACCGCGTCTTGAGCCTGGCGCTTAGTGCCGACAAAGAGGACTGTCTTGCCGCGGTCTTCAGCGACTGCGTCGGTCACAAACGCGATCGCGTCGCGAAACATCCGCTGCGTTTTCTGCAGATCGATAATGTAAATGCCATTGCGCTCGCCAAAGATGTATTCCTTCATCTTTGGATTCCAGCGCCTAACCTGGTGGCCGAAGTGCACGCCAGCCTCCAGCAATTCTTTCATCGTAACCGAAACCAAAATTAAGTCTCCTTTTCAGTGAATTGGTTTAATGTACTCACCCTGGCTCATCGGCCTTTCCTGCGAAGGAAAGGCAACCAACCCGAGCTAAGGCAATGGTTTTGAATTCCGAAATCCGAAATCCGCACTCCGAAATCCAGTTTATCTCTTCGAGAACTGGAAGCGCTTGCGAGCGCCCTTCTGACCATACTTCTTACGTTCTTTGATTCGAGGATCGCGCGTCACCAGACCCGCTTCCTTGAGCGCCGGGCGCAGGTCAGCGTTGTACTCCATCAGCGCGCGCGTAATGCCGTGGCGAATTGCGCCCGCCTGGCCGGCCGGACCGCCGCCGCGAACGTTAACCAATACGTCAAACTTAGCGGCCGTCTCAGTCAACTTCATCGGCTGCTGAATGATCATCCGCAAAGTTTCATTCGGAAAGTACTGGTCAAACGCTTTGCGATTGATCTTAAACTCGCCGCCGCCGGCGCGCAGGTAGACCCTGGCCGTGGAAGTTTTTCGTCGGCCCGTTCCGTAGTATTGAATTTCAGCCACAGCTTATCGTCCTCTTATCCGTCTCTGCTTAACTTTGGTTGGGTTTGGATTCGTATCGCGGGGTGAGTTCGTAGGCTTGCGGGCGCTGGGCACTGTGTCGGTGCTCGCCATCGGCGTAAACCTTGAGCTTCTTCGCCATGGCCTTGCCCAGTTTATTCTTGGGCAGCATCCCCTGGACGGCCAGCGTGATCACGCGATCGGGCGTTTTCGCAAACATCTCCGCCGCCGTGGTTTCACGCAGCCCGCCTGGATAAAGCGTGTGGCGCCGATACATTTTCTGTTCGGCTTTGGCGCCCTTGAGCACGGCCTGACGAGCGTTTATCACGATGACGTGATCGCCCATATCCATAAACGGCGTCCAGGCGGGATTTCGTTTCCCACTCAGAATAGACGCCACCTCAGACGCCAGGTGACCAACGGTCTGACCTGCAGCGTCCACAACGAACCACTTGCG
>JANMVC010000184.1:0-2988 GCA_031392315.1 Pyrinomonadaceae bacterium
CGAGCAATCAGTTCAGTCGCGAGGGCGTTGTCGCGCAGACAACTCCCGCAATACATCTGCCCCGCGCCGCCTGTGAGATACAGAATCTTCATCGCATCAATTTCATGTGTTCTTGACCAGAATAGCTCCTTGACTAAAGCAACTCTGTTGGAGGCCCTCAACGAGCCTGCGGAGCAGGCGAAAGCATAAAGCCCAGGGTGGAGCGAAGCGGAACCCTGGGTTGAATATTCAAGAAAGCGCTCAGCCCGCGCGGCGGGCGACAGAGGATTTACTAAGTAACCTGGTTCTTTCGCCCGTTCCACGGGCTCGATTTGATTTCTTGAGCTTACCCAGGGTTGCGCTTCGCTCCACCCTGGGCTTTACGCTTCCGCTTGCTCCGCAGGCTTCAGACAGCAGCGGCGCGCTGAAACGCGCGGCGTGCGTAAAGATGTTCGAAGAGATTGCCTTCGTGCGGCTGGTCCCAACTAATCTGGCCTGTCGGCACCGCGCCGATGTTCAGTCGATCGACATTTGGGGAGGAGACTAATTTTTGAATCAGTTCGGGATTTGAAGTGATCGCCGTTACCACCAGGCTGGGGCCAAGCGCCGCCGGAATCTGATCCGGTGTAGCCTTCACCACGCTGACGAAGGGAAACATGAACTCCTTGTTCGCCATCGGGTGTTCAGCGTTGTCGCAGAGCAACACAGTGGGCAGCAGGTATGAACAGCCTTCACTCGTCACCAGTCGCTCAGTTGAGCGAGAAGCCGCGGTGATTTCGCGCGCGCCGGGTTCGCTGAGTCCGCGATCAATCATCTGAGAAATTCGCGACGCCACATTTGGATCAACGAAAGGCGCGAGTTGGGCGGCTTCGTCATCGGCCGCGAGCGTCGTAATCGAAGCCAGTCGCTCTGCCAGCGCTTCGCTAATCTCTTCGGCATGGGCCGTAACCCAGATGCTTGACGCGTTGATGCATGAGCGTCCGCCATTGTCTGCCACGGAACGCACCATCACGTCGAGGTAGTCTTTCCAGTTGTCGATGCAATCTTCGCCAATCACGATCTTGCTGTAGCCAGGCCCATGGATTTCGATGCGCGGGTCGTTGGCCCAGGCGCCGGTCGAAGAAGCATCACCGAAGATCATGCCGCGCCCGCAAGTTCGCAGAATCTCGCCCGCGCCTGCGTGGTCCGTCGGATAGAAACTAAAAGCCTCCGGTGGCGCGCCGGCTTTGATGAAGGCCTGAATTATTCGGTACGGACTCCAGGGCTCGGCGCTGCCGGGCTTGAGCACCAACGGAATCTTCAGCGGCACTGACGGAATCCAGAGCGAATGCACGCCCGGCGAATTGTTTGGCAGCACCACGCCCAGCGACTCGGCGCGCGGATAGAAACTAAGCGGCTGGCCGTTAATTTCCCCGAACCCTCGATCGAGTACGTCCCAATCAATATTTCTGGTGAGCCCATTGATCACGCTGCCCGCAGCGGCGAGCACGCCGTGGATCTTGCCCATGTTGCGGCGCGCCAGGACATGTGGCATGCCGGTGGTTGCCGAAATCTGGCGGATGTAGTCATCAGGCGTTTGCGGGTCGTCGCCGAGCGGGAGCGTGTCGTTGAGGAAGTGGTTCGCGGCGCGCGCGCAAATATCAATCAGCTCGGCAGTGGAAAGTGCAGCGAGCTTTGCGCGCCCCGTTTTCTGGTCACGCAGATCGCGCCGAATCAATCCCGCGTTGGCTTGACTGATCTTGACGAAGAGCTCGCGTGTTTGATGATGCGCCACGCGGGCAACGTCGAGGCTCTTGTAGGGTTGGCCCTGGCGGAGTATAGGAATGTGGATCATAACGATTTCGGGTTTCGGATCTCAGATTGCGGATTGTGACCTCGGACAGCGCTCAGAACTCCGCAATCCGAATTCCAAAATCCGCAATCAGTACACGCCTTCAACAACATTTGCCTGCAAACGCGAGAAAGGCCGGACATTGCGCACGCCATCCCAGGGATAAAGTTCGCAGGGCGGTTCTCGTTCAGCTTCGTCACGCTCGAGAAAACGCGGCATGAAGAATTCCTTCGTCAACGTAGTCAAACGCACGCGGCCTGTTTCGCCGTAGCCGACGACCCGGTCGGGATTGTCCGGATCGACAACCTCGATCATCGCGCGCGGCAACGGCGGATAATAGATGACCGCGAAATTGTCTTCCGCGACGCGGGGTTTATGAACCGCCAACCCCATGAGCGTGTTTCCGTAAGTCGGGGCAAAGTACGCGCCTTCGAGCAGTTCCTCTACGGCGAAGCGGTGAAACTGCGGCGTCATTTCCGTGCCGCCGCAAAAGACGCCGGTGATGCCCAGCTTCTTGAGCGAAACTTTTTCGCAGAGTGCTTCCAGGAGTTTGGGCGTGGTGAACAGACAACGAATGTTATCGTGCGCGCGCAGCAGCGTTAAGCCTTGTTCGATGACATGCTGTTTGTATTGTTCGGCCATCTTCGGCTGGCCCATCTTCAGCAGCTTGATCACCCAGCGCGGATCCAGATCGATCATGAAACAAATGCCGGCGCGAAACTGTGCAAGATGCTCAACTGCCAGGCGCAAACGCCGCGGCCCAGTTGGGCCGAGCGACAACCAATCAGATCCCTTGGGAAAAAACTCGTCCGGGAGCGTGGGGCTAAACGCTTCGTAGTCCAATCGAAAATCCTCGATATTGATCCGAGACTTCGGCACGCCCGTGCTCCCGCCCGTTTCAAAGGTATAGACCGGACGATGCGCGTAGCCCTTCGGCACCCAACGACGCACCGGTCCACCGCGCAGCCATTCGTCCTGAAATGGACCAAGGCGCGCGAGATCGTCATAAGTTTGGATTTCCTTACGAGGATCCCAACCGAGTTTGGCCGCGTAGTTTAACCAGAAAGGGCAGCCCATGTCGGGGTCGAAGTGCCACTGGACCACCTCGCGCACCCAGGCATCAAGGTTTTCGCGAGCTTGCTGAATGTTTGCCGGTAAAGGCGCGGTGGCTGTAGACA
>JANMVC010000199.1:0-4803 GCA_031392315.1 Pyrinomonadaceae bacterium
GTACTACATTCCGCTGGTCATCGTATTTTCCCAGCGCACTCGTTTGAGGAGATCAAAGTCAGACAGCATCTTGCCGGTGCCAAGCACGACCGAAGCGAGCGGATCGTCGGCAAGCGAAACAGGCAAGCCGGTTTCAATGGACAGCCGCTTGTCCAGGTTTTTCAACAACGCGCCGCCGCCAGTCAAAACAATTCCGCGTTCGACAATGTCTGCCGACAGCTCCGGCGGAGTGCGTTCGAGAGCCACGCGGACGGCGTTGATGATCGTCGAGACGGAGTCTGCCAACGCCTCGCGCACTTCTTCGTCAGTCATCGTGATCGTTTTCGGGATTCCTTCGATCAGGTTGCGACCGCGCACGTCGTACGACAGTGGCTCGTCCAGGGGATATGCCGAACCCAACTCGATCTTGATCGCTTCAGCGGTGCGCTCACCGATGAGCAGATTATATTTACGCTTGATGTAGGAGATGATTGCTTCGTCCATCTCGTTTCCGGCGACGCGGACCGCGCGCGAATAGACGATGCCGCTCAAACTGATGACCGCGATGTCAGTGGTGCCGCCGCCAATGTCCACCACCATGTTGCCGTGCGGTTCAGTGATCGGCAGCCCGGCGCCAATAGCGGCGGCCATCGCCTCTTCGACCAGGTAAACTTCAGAAGCCTTCGCGCGATAGGCGGAGTCTTCCACGGCCCGGCGCTCGACCTGCGTAATCTCGGAAGGAATGCCGATGACCACGCGCGGGCTCACCCAGGTTTTGCCGTTGTGCGCCTTGCGTATGAAGTGCTGGAGCATCTTCTCGGTCACTTCAAAGTTGGCAATGACGCCGTCTTTCATCGGCCGGATAGCGACGATGTTGCCGGGAGTTCGTCCCAACATGTCTTTCGCGTCGCGCCCTACCGCCTCAACCTGATTGGTGACTTTATTGATCGCCACGATTGACGGTTCGGAGACGACGATGCCTCGTCCTTTTGCATAGACGAGCGTGTTTGCTGTTCCCAGGTCAATTGCCAGGTCACTGGAGAACAAGCTAAAAATCGATTTGAAAGCCATTTAATTGATCTCTTCCTGAATGAATTAACCGTACCCGGCGGGGTTGCCACTACCGACCCTGGATTGGCCATGGCCTGAAAAAGAGAAGCTGGAGGATTCCCCTTCTCAAGAAAGGATAACTCTCCGAAGACCTAACCCGCACGCCAACTAGTCATCGAAACAAAACTTTGTCGCAACCGATCAAAGATAACTGAAATTCAATCTCGAAGCTATTCACGAAAAGGCTTTATCGTCGTCAGCCTGCAACACGTCGGGAGTCAGCGCGAGTTCATTGCTTGCTCTGGGCCGTGGCGCAGGCTCCGACGAAAAACGGATGCAGTCTTTGCTGGCCGCTTTTGCCTCGTACATCGCGCGGTCAGCGCAGGCGATCAGTTGCTGCGGCGACGACGCGTGTTGCGGAAAAGCAGCAACACCAAAGCTGGCCGTCAAAGTCAGTTTCAAACTCCGGCCGCCGTTGAAAGAATGGCGCGCGATTTTCGACCGAATACGTTCAGCCACGGTGCCGGCGAGTTCCAGTCCGGTGTCGGGCAGCACCACGACAAACTCATCACCGCCGTAGCGCGCGACCGCGTCGGTATCGCGAATGGAAGACAGGATTACCGCAGCCATCTCCATCAGGATGTGGGAGCCGGCGAGATGCCCGTGAGCATCGTTTACGCGCTTGAAGTCGTCCAGGTCGAGAAACAGCGCAGCAACGCTGCTGCCATAGCGGCGCGCGCGCCGGATTTCGTTAAGGAGAAACTGACGGAGGTAGCGCGCGTTATGAAGTTTCGTTAAGTCGTCGGTTTGCGATAGCCGCTCGGCTTCTTGAATGCGCACAGCGTTGGCGAGCGCGGAGGCGATCGGCCTCGAGAGGGAATCGAGGAGCGCGACCTCGGATTTCTTAAACGCCACTTTGACGCGAACGCCTTCGAGCACTCCCAGAATGCGATCGCCGCAAATCAGTGGAACGGCGATGACGAATTCGCTGCGCTCTTTTTTCCTGATAGTGCCCATGCCGGCGACGGCGAGTCTGGCTGCTTTTGATTCTGATCCGGGCGGCACGTCCGTCGCTCCGGCCAACACCCGACGCCATCCCGAAGTAGTTGATTCTGGTTCATCGCCCTCGCCAGATTGTTCACCCGCCTTCAAATGGGCAATAGCCTCCAGCGTTGAAGGAGCAGGACTCTTGTCGTCAAGCGCCAGGTAGATGGTCCAACGTTCGGAGAGGACCAGCCGCGAGAGCCCAGCGAGCGCTGTGTACGCAGCGCCATTCTGATCGCCGATGAAATGAAGCGACGAAACCAGATCGAAGGCCTGACGCAGCACCTGCGAATTCAGCCGGGCCGGCAGGGAAGACGATCCGGCCTGTGACGATTGGTGAACTACATCTGGAAGCTTCAATTCGCCGGTCGCGCCATGACCCTCAATTTCACGGAGTATGGCTGGAAGTTGGGCGGCTTTATCGGCGATGGCGCGAAAGCCGAGGCGTTTGAGCGTGGCGCCATCAAAACTGCGAAGGCTAAGTCCGTGATAGCCGCTCAACGGCCGGCGACAGGCAATTAGCGGCGTGCCCAACCAATATGTCTTGGCATGCTCGATCGCCGCCTGAAGTTCGACCAGGTCGGCCCCAGCGACGACTTCATAAAGTACTGCGATGGGCGACTGATCGGATGGGTGATCCAACAGCTCGCCATGTCGTTCAACCTCACGCCGGGACAAGGTGGCTTCAGCGCCGGCTTCCCGCAGACCTTCGATCAGCGTGGTCACGCCCGCCAGGCGTAACGACTCGATCAGCTCAAACGCGGGAGCCTCATGGGCGTCGGTTAGCAGAATGACGTGTCGTGGTAACAAGGAAAAACTCCGGTAAATACATGGGCCGACGAGGCGCAGTAGACTATTTTGACTAATCTTTCCCGCGCCGACTGCCGGCAAGCGCCAACCGGTAAGGGCTGCTGTTTCCCTGCGGGTCGATTGCTTCGATCGTGATCTCCTGGGTTCCGGCGGCAGCGGTCGTCTGCAGCTGAAACGAACCTCCGCTGGGGACCAGCATTTCGCGCCCGGCGATGCGAATGGTGGTGCCGGGTGATGACCGTCCTCGAATCAGGTAGACGCTGCCGTGGAGAAGTTCGGCGCTGAGATCGGACACGGCCACGCCCGCGCCGGCCGCACGCGCGGCAATGATGAATTTTTTCGGATCGCTCCAGTCGCTGGCCTGACCGGTGGCAGCAGTTGCGCGCACCCGCCAAAAGTAAACGCCAGGACGGAGATCGCTGGCCGTGAATTCAGTTGACGCCAATTGATCGCGTCCAATGACGATTCCGTCAGCGACGAAGAAAGGTGAGGTGGCCACCTCAACGCGGTAGAAAGCGGCGGTGCCGGATTGTGGGCGCATCCATTTCAAGGACACGTTAGCGGCATTGTTTCCGCCGACATAGACACGCTGCAACTCGTGCGGCTCAGACAGCACCGGCATGTCGAGAAGTTTTTGCGGCCGCGAAATCGTTCCCGAAGGATTAACGGAGACATAGTCACCGGCGCGGAAAGTAGTCTTTTCACCACTCCGGCTCGTAGTTTCCACCGCGCCCGTATTGACTCGGATTTCCTCAGTCCCCTCGGGTTTGACACCAAAGCTCGCCGCAGTTTGGTCCCCGATCTTGCTGGTTGTCTTCGGTGTCTCGACGACGTTGTTCGTTCCGGCCGGCTGGTTCTCCGTGCGCACGGACATCTGTCCGCTATCGACCACCACGTGAACGTTTGTCTTCTTGCCGTTATCGTCGCTGGCATTGTCGCGAATGATGATGGTGCTGTTGGGGCGCACGAGCAGCGTCGAGCCGTCAGCCATCGAGATTCGCGCTCGACCGCTGGCTTGGGTTTGTACGGTGTCTCCGGGGAAGAGTTCGGTGTCGCCACCGGGAATGATGGTTTCGCGCGTGGCCGCGCGGATGACGCGCACATCGCCTTCAAACGCAATGAAACGCGCACCGCCGTGTGGCTTGGTTCCTGTGCCTACGTTTTTCAGCGGATTGCCATACTTCCAAACATAGAGCGCCGCGCCGGTTGCGAGTCCACAAAGCACCAGTAGGGCCACCAGAAGGTAGACGATGCGCTTTTGAATTACCCACCAATCAAAAGCAAAGCGATTGGATGTGTTAGCCATTAGTTGGAAGCTATTTAATTCTGAGGGGCAACTGTGAAAACGCGAGTCGCTCGCGCTGGCCAATCAGGGCACTTTGCTGAAAGCCCAGAACAGCGGTTCAAAAGGTGAGAAAGTGGCAGCAATTCCCTCGAGACGTGAAAAACATACTGTCGTTTCCGCAGCATCGCAACAGCAACGAATGCCACGTTTGAAATCTAACACAGCGACAAGAGGGCGTTCAAGCGACTTCTATTGCAGGTAGTGGGTCAGCTTGATGTCCGATAAGCTTTACGGGAAGGCGTCATTTCTGGGGAGTGTCGTCGGAGGGGGTTTCCTCGTCGTCCTCGAAAGGCGAGTCGAAATCCTCCGGCAGATCGATGTCGATATCCATCTCGCAGTCCTTGGGCCAAATTAGCGAGGCGGCGACTGAGCCGAGTAGCACGACAGCGACGAAGACCAGCGAAAACTTAATTGGGATGTGGATGCCAACCGCAACCACCAGCATTTTCACGCCAATAAACGTGAGCACAATGGCCAGCCCAATCTTGAGGTATTGAAATTTCTCGACCACTCCGGCCAACAGGAAATACATCGACCGGAGGCCGAGGATCGCGAAAACGTTGGACGTGTAGACG
>JANMVC010000240.1:0-1648 GCA_031392315.1 Pyrinomonadaceae bacterium
CGATGGCTTTGTCATCGGCGAAGGCGCCGGCATCATGATTCTGGAAGAGCTTGAAATGGCGAAGCGGCGAAGCGCGCGGATTTATGCCGAGCTCGTTGGCTATGGGATGACCGCAGACGCGTTTCACCTGACCATGCCTGACGAAACCGGCTCCGGCGCGATCCGCGTCATGCAAAAAACCCTGCGCGACGCCGGCATCGAACCCGAGCGCGTTGGTTATATCAATGCGCATGGCACGTCGACTCCCTACAACGACAAGTTTGAAACGCTCGCAATCAGGCAAACGTTTGGCAAGCACGCCTACAAACTAGCGGTGAGTTCGACAAAATCGATGACGGGACATTTGCTGGGCGCCGCCGGTGGAATCGAAGGCGTTTTTTCGGCGTTGGCGATCCACAGGAAGATGCTGCCGCCGACAATTAACTATGTGAATCCCGATCCCGACTGCGATCTCGATTACATACCAAACGCGCCGCGCCAGGCCGAAGTTGAATACGCGCTCTCCAACAGCTTTGGTTTTGGGGGAACGAATGCAGCGCTTTTATTCAAGAGATACGACGGATAGTCAGTTGTTCGTGGTCAGTTGTCCGTTGGCTGAACGGAAAGAACTGACCACTGACCACTGACCACTGACCACTATGAAGATAATTGTCTTAATGAAGCAGGTCGCCAACAAAGATGCGATTCTGCGAATCAACAAAGATGCCACCTGGATCGAAGAGGGTGATCTTTCGTTTGAGGTTAGCGAGTCAGACGGCTACGCGCTGGAAGAAGCGCTGCGCGTGAAGGAAAAGTTGGGCGGCGAAGTTGTGGTTTGCTCGATGGGGCCCGGGCGCGTGAAGAGCGTGATCAAGGATGCGCTGGCGCGCGGGGCCGACCGGGCAATCCATGTTGTGGGAGACAATCTCGGACATCTTTCACCGTATGCAACGGCGAGCGCCTTGGCCGAAGCCATTCGCGACGAGCAGCCGGATCTGGTTTTCACTGGTTTGCAATCAGACGATTATGGCTATGGACAGACCGGAGTGATCCTGGCCGAACTTCTGGGACTGCCGCACGCAACGATCGCCATTGAAGTGGATGCTTCGGGAGAGCAGTTGCGCGTCAAACGCGAACTCGAGAGCGGCTGGTATCAATGGTACTCAATGCCAACGCCGGCCCTGCTGACCATTCAATCGGGTATCAGCCAAATTCGCTACGCCACTTTGAAAGGCATCATGGCCGCGAAGAAGAAGGAAGTGAAAGAGGTGACGCCGTCAGCCGAGATCGTCGATCGCCCATCGCACCAGCGCATCTCGAAGATTTACTTGCCGCAGAAGAGCAAACAGACCCAACTGCTTGGTAACGGCGACGCGAAAGCCGGCGCAGTTGAACTCGCGCAAAAGCTGCATACGGAAGCACGCGTGATTTAGGAGCTGTGCGAATGGTTTAGGGGGCGGACTTGTCCGCCTGCTAGTCGAGAAACGGGGGCGGGAAAGTCCGCTCACTAAACGAGGCCCGGAAGAGGCTAAGGCATACGCAGCATGAGCAACGGCATTTTAGTTTTCATCGAGCATCGCAACGGCGTTCTGAATAAGACTTCACTTGAAGCCATTGCGGCGGCGCAGCTTCTCGGTTCGGCGTTGCAGGAATCCATCAGCGCAGTGGT
>JANMVC010000285.1:0-4239 GCA_031392315.1 Pyrinomonadaceae bacterium
GCGCCGAGCTTGGAAAGTATGGGTGTGTTGCCGCCATCTATCGTGTGGAGGCCGGGCCCAAAGACGTCTGCAATCTGGCCCTGGTAAACAAAGACGGCCGCCTGCGACTCGCGCACCGTCAACCGCGCGCCGTTTTTGATCTCCTGGCCACGGACTGGAAAACGGTAAAGTATCGTGTTGCCTGAATCGTCAAGCCACTCAATGACTTCAATGAATTGTGAACGGATGGCGTCGAGAATTCCCATGTTGTTTCTCCTCAGGTGATTGAAAGGGTGGTTTCGCTTCTTGCCGCTCTGCTAATACGCTTTGCTTTTCTGGTAAGTTCAACAGTAGCTGGTTCAAGAATATTGCAAAACTACGAGACACGCCAAGCCCTCTGCCCTCCGGCGCTCTCGCTGCGACGGTAGTATGCCCGGCAGATGAGCAACACAATCATTCCGCCAACTACATCGATGACACTGTCGAGCAAGGATCCGCTCCGAGCGGGCGTGAAACTCTGATGGAATTCATCGAGCAGCGAGCTAATCACAACCAGCGATAACGCCAACTGAAACCACCGCCGCTGTATGACTGCCTGCGAAGAAGATGCAAACGCTCGTACCGCCAAAAATGCCAGCACGGCATACTCCGCGAGGTGAGAAGCTTTCCGCGTCAGGAAATGTACTCCGGCGAGTTGGCCCTCGCTGATTCCGGGAAAGAGCCACAGCAGCAGTGGCCGAACAAACCGCGACGAATTGTCCGACGAGAATTCGCCCGTCGAGGCAAACCAAATGAAGCCAACCCACAGCAGCAGCGGTCCATATCGGCCCAGGCGACGTAACGCTGACGAGCCTTGTTGTCCTTTGGTTTGTCCGGGTCGCTCAGTCATTGAAGCGTAAAATAATAAAGGGAAGCCGCGTCACGCTGCTTCCCTTACTCAAAAGTGTTAGAGACTCGATTCAGGTTGGCGGACTTTACAACGCTGCGGCGCCCGAAACGACTTCGATAATCTCGTTTGTGATGGCTGCCTGGCGGACCCGGTTCATGTTAAGCGTCAGCGAGTCGATTAGCTCGCGCGCGTTCTTGGAAGCTGAGTCCATCGCAGTCATGCGCGCGCCTTGTTCGGAAGCTACTGACTCGAGCAGCGCGCGAAAGATTTGTGTTTCAACTAAGCGCGGGAGCAGTTGCGCGAAAATCTCCGCGGGTGGTTGCTCATAAATATAGTCCACCAAATTTACCGTAGCTGATCCTGAAGGCTCTTCGACGGCGGAAGTCTGACGAGCAACCGGCAGGAGTTGTTCGGTAACTACGCGCTGCTGCAACACGGATCTGAATTCATTGTAGACAATAAAAACCTTGTCGATTCCTTCGTCCTCTGTGAATCGCTTAATGACGTCGCGGGCGATGTCGAGCGCTTCGGAAAAATCGACGCGCCCTTTGCCTGTCACTCCGATGTACTCGCCGGCGAGCGTTGCGCCGCGACGACGGAAGAAGTCCCGGCCCTTTCGTCCGACCGGCAAGATCTCAATTTGCTTATCGGAATTCCTGGTCAAAAACGCCTGACCGGCTTTGGTTAGATTCGTATTGAATGCTCCACACAGGCCTTTGTCGGCAGTCACCAACACCAGCAGATAACGCTCGTCGCCGCGCGCGTCGAGCAAAGGATGGTGAAAATTTTCATCCGTGCGATCGGCAAGGCCGCCGAGCACTTCCGTCATCTTGTCGGCAAACGGGCGCGCGGTGACTACGCGAGTTTGCGCGCGTTTAAGCTTCGCAGCCGAAACCATTTTCATGGCCTTGGTGATCTGCTGTGTGTTCTTAACCGACTTGAGCCGGCGCCGTATGTCGAGAAGATTGGGCATGTTGCGATTCGGTCTTAGGCTCCTACCGCGGCCGCTTGGGCCCTTTCATTCCAAGTCTCTTTGAAGTCTGACAACGCTTGTTTCAAATCCTTGACGATATCTTCAGTCAAGCTCTTCTTCTCGCGAATGCTCTGCAAGAGGCCGGGATGCGAGTTTTCGATAAACTTCAAAAGCTCGGCTTCGAAGCTACGCACGTCGTCCACGGCGACGTCATCCGCGTAGCCATTGCTGGCAGCCCAGATCACGAGAATCTGATTCTCGACGTTCATCGGTTGATATTGTGGCTGCTTCAGAATTTCCACCAAGCGCTGACCACGCGCAAGCTGGTCCTGCGTCGCTTTGTCCAGATCAGAGCCAAATTGCGCGAACGCCTGTAGTTCGCGAAACTGCGCCAAATCGATTCGCAGTGTTCCGGCAACTTGTTTCATCGCCTTGATCTGAGCTGAACCGCCTACGCGCGAAACGCTGTTTCCCACGTTGATGGCCGGACGAATGCCGCTGTTGAAAAGATCGGCCTCGAGAAATATTTGGCCGTCGGTGATCGAGATTACGTTGGTCGGAATGTAAGCAGAGATGTCTCCCGCCTGCGTCTCGATTATCGGCAGACTCGTCAACGAGCCTCCGCCCTTGGCGTCGGATAACTTCGCGGCGCGCTCGAGCAGTCGCGAGTGAAGATAGAACACGTCTCCCGGATACGCTTCGCGACCGGGTGGACGGCGGAGCAGGAGCGAAATTTCACGGTATGCGGCGGCTTGCTTGGAAAGATCGTCGTAGATGGTCAACGCGTGGCGGCCGTTGTCGCGGAAATACTCACCCATGGCAGCACCAGAATACGGAGCCAGAAATTGCATCGCTGCAGGATCCGACGCGGTAGCCTTTACGACAATTGTGTATTCCAAAGCGCCAAAGTCCGCGAGCGTTTTCACTACCTGGGCGACCGTCGAAGCTTTCTGACCGATGGCGACGTAGATGCAGATTACGTCTTTGCCCTTTTGATTGATGATGGTGTCGACAGCTACGGCGGTTTTGCCAGTTTGCCGATCGCCAATGATCAATTCACGCTGGCCTCGTCCAATCGGAACCATCGCATCAATAGCTTTGAGTCCTGTCTGCAAAGGTTCCTTAACCGGTTGACGATCAACTACGCCCGGAGCAATGCGCTCAATCGGAAAGTACGTTTCCGTGACGATCGGACCGCGATCATCGATTGCGTTTCCGAGCGCGTCCACGACCCGGCCAACCAATGCGTCGCCCACCGGAACCTGCATGATGCGGCCGGTTCGCTTAACCAGGTCGCCTTCCTTGATTGTCTGAAAATCACCGAAGAGAACGGCGCCGACCTTGTCTTCTTCGAGGTTCAAAGCCAGACCGCGAACATCGTGGGGAAACTCCAGCAGCTCGCCAGCCATCACCTTTTCGAGTCCGTGGATTTCCGCAATGCCGTCGCCCACTTTAATGACGGTGCCAACTTCCATAACCGTCACACCGGTTTCGAAGTTTTCGATCTGCTTCCGAATGATTTCGTTAATTTCGTCCGCTCTAATTGGTTCCATCGTTATCCTCTGCTATTAACCTGCGAGATCCTCACCGAGTCGCCGAAGTTGATCACGGACCGAGCCGTCGTAAATAGTCGAGCCAATGCGGGTGACGATGCCGCCCAGGAGCGATTCGTCAGTCCCAAAAGTCAGTCGTACTTTCTTGCCAGTCACTTCCGCCAGCTTTTTCTCGAGCGAAGATCGGGTTTCCTCAGGCACTGGACGAGCCGAAGTAACCTGAGCACTGACCACGCCGGCGCGTTCATCGAGTACCTGTGCCAATTTCGCGTTGACCGCCGGCAGCTCTGCCAGTCTTTGGTTTCTTAGCAGGAGGCGAAGGAAGTTTGCAGTGGTTGGTCTGACCGAAGTACGCTTTATCAGTTCGCTGAGAACCTTGGCCTTCTGGTCGTAAGCGACTGTCGGATTACTGAACGCCTCAAGCAAGGCAGTGTTTGACGAGATCATCTCTCCCCACGCCACTAACTCGGACTGGACCTCGGCAGCTTCCGATTGTGCCAAGGTTACGTCGGCCAACGCCGAAGCATAGCGGCGGGCAACGGTCTGTGAACTCACTGCGGTGCCCTCCCGAGTTCGTTGACATTGAGGTCTTCCGTTCGGGCAGGGCATCGCCCTTTTGTTTATTCCAGGTGTCCAGGAACATCTTCTGGAATTCCGCTACGACCGGACCTTCCACCAGCAGGTGGGTGTCGCGCCATGGCGCACTGTCTTTGCTTTTATCACCAGCATTCGATTTTCTTGCCGATCCACTGGAATAGACGCGGCTTATGTTGATGCCACCGAGAAACACACTGTGGCCATCGACAATGAGAAGCTTGCGGTGATCACGCTGGTTTAATTCCCAG
>JANMVC010000344.1:0-3200 GCA_031392315.1 Pyrinomonadaceae bacterium
CGGAAAAAGTTGAATGATTTCTCCGGCGTTGAAACGGTGGGCGGTGCCCACCTCTAAACGAGCGTAGGTGGGTGCGGGTCCCCGGTCGTCTGCGCTACGCTGCGACCACCGGAATGCAGCGAAGGTTTCCTCTGCACCTGCAGAGTCTGTCGGTAAATTCAAAAGATGTCCTTCTCTGTGCATCCTCAGTGTGCTCCGTGTCTCTGTGGTTAGTGTTTCCTTTTTAAAAAATCCACCACAGAGGCAGTGGCTTCACAGAGATAGCACAGAGGCTTGACCTAGTCAGTTAAGCAGACTAACAGTTTGCATTGCGAAAAACGTGGAATTTAGTTTCCCGCTAAACTAGACTGCGGCCAATGACGAAAACTGACGAAAGCTGTGCGCCCCAACTAGGCGATATGAGCGCGGAGGAGTTTCGCCGCTTTGGCCATGAGTTGATCGACTGGATCGCGGAATACTTCGAGCGCATCGAGGATTTACCGGTCCTTTCCCAAATCGAGCCAGGCGATCTGAAAGCGCAGCTTCCTCAGTCTCCGCCGGCGGTCGGCGAGCCCATGCAACAGATTATTGCCGACGTCGATCGCTTAATCGTGCCGGCGCTGACCCACTGGAGTCATCCATCTTTTTTCGCGTACTTCGCTACCTCAACCTCGGCGCCAGGAATCTTTGGCGAACTGCTGAGTGCTGCGTTTGATAACAAGGCGATGCTCTGGCGCACTTCACCCGCGTCTACCGAACTTGAAGAAGTAACTTTGGATTGGCTGCGGCAGATGATGGGACTCGACGCGGGTTACACCGGCATGATCTACGACACTGCGTCGGTTTCCAGCATGCACGCGATAGCCGCGGCGCGTGAGGGAGTAGAACTACGCATTCGCGAAGAAGGTATGAGCGGGCGGAAAGACCTGCCGCTCTTGCGCGTCTATATTTCCGAACAAGCACATTCCTCGATCGAGAAGGGCGTGATCACGCTGGGACTGGGCCAGCGCGGGCTGCGCAAGATTCCCACTGACGCCGAGTTTCGGATGGACGTTAAAGCTCTTGAGGCTGCGATTGAGGAAGATAAACAAAACGGCTACGTCCCTTTCTGCATCGTCGCGACGGTGGGAACCACTTCAACTTCGAGCATAGATCCGGTCGCGGAGATGATCCCCATTGGCGAGAAGTATGCGATGTGGCTGCATGTTGATGCCGCGTATGCGGGTTCCGCGGCGGTCGTCCCCGAGCTGCGGCATATTCTCAAAGGCTGCGAACGCGCCGATTCAGTTGCAGTCAATCCGCACAAGTGGTTGTTCACGCCGTTCGATCTTTCGGTTCTCTATTGCCGTCACATGGATCTGCTCCGGCGTGCGTTTTCGCTGGTGCCGGAATACCTGCGCACGCCCGAACAGGAAAAGGTGCGCAGCGGTTCCGACTATGGAATTCAACTCGGGCGGCGTTTCCGCGCGTTGAAGCTTTGGATGATCATTCGCTACTTCGGTCACGAAGGCCTGGCTGCGCGAATACGCGAACATTGCCGACTGGCGAAGCTGTTTGCGTCGTGGGTTGAAGAATCCGCTGATTGGGAACTGATGGCCCCGACGCCGCTGGCGCTCGTTTGCTTCCGCGCCTGTCCGGCGACGGATGAAATGGTTGAGTCGGAACGAGCCACACGCCTCGACGCGCTGAACGAAGCGATCATGCATGGCGTGAATGCGACGGGGAAGGCGCTGCTGTCTCACACAAAACTAAACGACAAGATCACGCTGCGACTTTCCATCGGCAACATTCGCACGACCGAGGAACACGTGCAGCAGGTTTGGAGATTGCTTAATGAACAATTAGAGTTGCAGCAGCGAACCGCCTAGCTGTCGCTCGCAAAATGCGTTCAGGAGAAAATCATGGAATCACTACGTAAAATTATTCCGGCTTTCGCGTTGTTACTTTTATGTCTGCCTGCTTATGCGCAAACGCCCGCTGTCGATGGCAAGAAATTTGACAAGGACGGCGTGAGCTTTGGGTATCCGGCGGCTTGGAGCATTGAAGATTCCAGTAACCAGGATTTGCAGCAGTTGACCATGACAAATCCCCGCAGTGAAGCACAGATAAGAATCTTCGTGCATCGCGGCCGGATCTCGGCGGAGAAGTTGCCCCAGGCAAAAAAGTCGCTCATCGATCCTTACGTCGCCTCGACCTTCAGACAGTTTGAGGAGATTGCGGCCAAGCCGGTACGCTCGGCCGGTAGCGTGGACATCGGAACCACCAAGGCCGAAGGCGTAATCATTCGCGCGATGCTCGACGAGCCGGGCGCGGCTGAGATTTATTGGGCATTGATAAATCAACGCGTCGTGGTGCTGACACTGTTTGGCCCGGACAAAGCGCTCAAGCAGGCCGCGCCGGTTTGGGAAATGGTGCGCAACAGTTTGCAAATTGCCGATGCGAAAGCGGCAGCAAAACCCACGCCGACGCCCGCTCCCAAGTAATCAATGCGTTTTGTTAAAGAGAGCCTCATTCGCGCAACTCCCGAGCGCGTGTTCGCTTTTCACGAACAGCCTGAGGCGCTGATTTTACTGTTGCCGCCCTGGGAAACGGCGCGAGTGATTCAAGCGGCGAAGGTTTCCGAAGTGGGCTCTCAGGCGATTATCGAGACCAGGATTTTTGGCTTACTAAAGGTGCGCTGGGTTGCGGAACATGTGATTTACGATCCGCCGCGCTTGTTCGAGGACGTGCAAGTTAAAGGGCCGTTTCGGAGTTGGCGACACCGGCACATGATCGAGGCCAATTCCGATGGAGCTCGGTTGCGTGACGAAATCGATTACGAGCCACCATTTGGATTCATGGGACGCGCGCTGGCGCCGCTGCTCGTTGAACGCAAACTCCAGAAGCTCTTCGATTTTCGTCACGAAGTCACGCGCAAATGGTGCGAAGGATAGGAAACTGAAACATTGCATTGTTTAGAAAGCGGACTTGTGCGCCCTGATAAGCGGGCACAAGTGCCCCATCTAAACCGCGCGGGGAGAACACATGCTGACTCATATTGTGATCTGGAAGTATCGGGCTGACGTGGAGACGGAGGTGCGCGAGGAGCACGTCCGGCTGTTGGGCAACTTGCCCTCCTTCATAAAGGAGATTGAGAGCTTGTCCGTGGGCTTTGATGTGGTGCGCCTGCCGCGTTCTTACGACAGCGGTCTGGTAGCCACATTCAAAGACCAGGCGGCGCT
>JANMVC010000462.1:0-13252 GCA_031392315.1 Pyrinomonadaceae bacterium
ACTTGGCCCACCAGCATTTCGTGACGTCCCTGAGCGCCCGCTTGATCCACCTTCGCCCGTGCCCGTTCAGTTTCCAGCGTCTGCCGCAACGGATTGAGGTCGGTTGATTGTTCGGTAATCGTCTCTGACGAAGCCTTGTCCATCGCCTCGCGAGTAGTCCTGATTTGCTGATCCACTTCCCTGACGAGGCGATCGTCAGCGCGGAACTTGGTCAGGAGCTGCGTGCGACGATTTTGTAATTCCACAATCATCGTGTTCAGGCGTTCAGCCGAATACTGATTCGGCATGGCCCGGCGCTGGGTCACAATGCGTGGCTGAATGGTCTCCAGTTGCTGCTGCACCTTAGCAATTCGTTCGTTCACTTCCCGCAGGAACGCGTTTGTTTCGAGCAGCCTTGATTTGGCGTCGGTAAGTTTCTGGACGGTCTGCTCTTTCTGCTGGGTCAGCGAAACGACATTCATCGATAGCTGAAACGCCGAAAGCTGTCGTTCAGCTTCGCGCAGTTGCGCTTCATTGTTGTCGGCCTGGGTCTTGAAGAACTCGTAAGTGCCGGGAGGCCGGTGTAGCTTGAGATGCTTTTCCAGGTAGAGGTCCTGCACCTTGCGCAGCACTGCCGCAGCTGTCTCGGGTGAACCGGAAGTGTATTTGACCTCGATGATGTTTGCTTTCTTAACTGGATTGATGACGAGGTCTTTAGCGAGTTGCGCGCTGGCCTCTTCCACTTTTCCCGCCTGCGAGTTGGGGGATTCCTTCAACCCGAGCCTCGCGCTGAGACCGGGAGCGCGGCGCAGCAGGTCCACATCGGTAACCACCTGATTCAACAGATCGCCGCTGGTGAGCAGAGCGACCTCGGAATTGATTTGATTCTCCGAAACCTCGTTGTCGAGATATGCGCCCACCGCTCCGGCCGTCGCGCCTGGGGTGATCGGCACGTCGGTGCGCGTGTTCTTCACCAGGATCTTCATGCGCGACTCGTATTGGTTCGGCATGAGAAATGTCACCACCGCCGTTCCAATCGCCACGGTCAGAAAAGTGGTCACGATTAGCAGCTTGTGACGAAACAACGCGCCCACAATATCGCGAAGCGAAATTTGGGCTGCATCGGATTTGGCTGGTTTTTGTGTGTTCATAAACAAAGCCTGCACATCACTTAAAGGGGTAATCGCAGGTCTTTTCCGCTTTTTCTGGAAGCGATGCGGTTGGGACGCACCGAATTCAGTTTTTATGGGAAACGGCGAATATCCCCCCGTTTTCACAGATGTGAGGTCTCAACGCTCGTCGAGCGCGATGTATTGGGGAGCGTTTGTCAGATTAAGTAGCAGGCCGGATTCGCGAACCGTTCTCAACGCGAGCACTTCGCCGGTGTGGTTGACGATGCGATAAGTGCCCGGCGCGAGCTGGAGTCTGGCGGTGCGATTTCTGCTGGAGATGGTCCAGACCGCATATCGAACCTCGCCATTGCGGTGAAACTTGAGCAAATAATCGTCGAGGCCGGCAGGTACGCGTTCGGCAAATCTGTAGCCTTGAAGCTGGCGAGTCAGGGTTTGCGCCGCGTGATACGCGGGCTTCGGATCGTAGATGGGGTCGCGCGCCGGATAATGCGTCGGACGTACGGTGCCGAAGTGGTGCTCAATCTCGCGCGGGTTGTTGCCGTCGTTCTGCCAGTCGTACCAAATGGAAAGCGCGATGCCTTGAGACTGGTTGATGAGGAGTTGACGTGCCAGGAGCGCTGCCTGCCTGGCCTCGCCAATATTGATTGACGCCGACGAGTAGCCCCACTCGCTCGATATTATCGGCACGCGCTTCCCGGCCGGAGCATACTTCGCGATCAACGCACGCACGCGCGCATAGTCCGCCACCACGGTTTCAGGCTCGGTCTGGCGATAAGGATGAACCGAAACGGCCGACCAGTAGTTCAGTAGGCCTGATTGAAGACAAGCTTCAAGAAACGCGAAGTCCATACCCCAAAGGGCTGGCCCAATTATTTGTTCGCCCGGCGCGGCTTGATGAATTGCCTTGCTCGCCGCGAGCGCCAGCTTGATGTAGTCGGAAACGCGCGGCTGCGGAGTCCAGAAACCAGTGTTTGGTTCGTTATAGATTTCCCACAAGATCCCGCGGCCGCGATAGCGTGTGACTGCCGCCGCGGT
Organism: Pyrinomonadaceae bacterium; assembly: GCA_031392315.1. Classification (GTDB taxonomy): domain Bacteria; phylum Acidobacteriota; class Blastocatellia; order Pyrinomonadales; family Pyrinomonadaceae; genus PSRF01. The sequence continues at coordinate 2,148 of JANMVC010000462.1, forward strand.
CCAGGCGGCAAAAGCGCGACGGCCCGCTTCGGTGTAGGGAGCGCGATCATTGTCGTAGAGCTTGTTGGAGTAATCGAGAATGAAGAGCGGGCGAATGTGATATTCGTCGAGGGCTTTCAGTAGATGGTCATAACTGGAAAAATCATACCTGCCGCGCTCAGGTTCGGTCGCCTTCCAGACTAAATCCATTCGCACCCAACGAAACCCAGCCGTAGCCAGCATTTTTATTTCGCCCGGATCGGGATTTGTAAAATGAATGTTGACGCCGAAAGCCTCGGGGATAGCGGGCGCGGATGTGTCGCTGGGCCAGGCTGCCGAGGTATGCGCGCTGGACGCGCACGCCGAAAATATCAAGACGCCTGCGCAGAGTAATGTTAGTAATCGAGTCATTCACTCAGACCGTGGATCAAGTTAGGAATACGTTCAATGTGAGATCTTCTCCTTGAACCATCGCATTCCTGTGCGCTCCTTTGCGCCACACTTGGCGCTTTTTGCGGTTAAGCACGCCGCCCCGCCCTCTCTGTTACAGAGTCGTAATGAGCCGCGTTACCAACGCCGCCGACCTTCGCTCTGACTCTTCATCACCTCATCAGTTACAATCAAGCAATGACCGCAACAACCAGGACTTCAACTTCTGTAGCTTCAACCGCCGAGATTCGCGCTTTATTTCCCGCGCTTGACCGCGTCCATAACAGAAACCCGGTGGCATATTTCGACGGCCCTGGCGGAACTCAAGTGCCGCGCAGCGTGGTCGATGCGATGTCGGATTATTTGTTTCACCACAACGCGAACACGCATTGGGCCTATCCGAGCAGCGAAGAAACTGACGCCGCCATCGAGAGTGCCCGTCAGGCTTGCGCCGATCTGATCAACGCCTCGCCAAAGGAAATCGCGTTTGGCGCAAACATGACGACGCTGACATTTCATCTGGCGCGCGCACTCGGCACCCAGTACGGCCCCGAAGACGAGATTGTGGTGACGGAGTTGGATCACCACGCGAACATCGCCCCCTGGCGGCGTCTTGCAGACGAGCGTGGTGTGCGGATCAGGATCGCGAAGATGGATCCGGCCACGGGTCAATTGGATTGGGAGAGCTTCGAACAATCAATAACTAAACAGACTCGATTGGTGGCGATTGGCGCGGCTTCGAATGCGCTCGGAACAATCAACGACGTGAGCCGCGCCGTGCACTTGGCTCACGGCGTCGGTGCGCTGGCTTTTGTCGATGCTGTTCACTACGTGCCGCATTCACTGGCGGACGTGCGCGCGCTCAATTGCGACTTTCTCGCCATGTCGGCTTACAAGTTTTACGGGCCGCACATCGGCGTGCTCTTCGGTAAGGGCGAGTTGCTTGAGGCAATCGACTTTCCCAAACTCATTCCGGCACCCGACTCAGCGCCAGAGAATGTCGAAACCGGCACCCAAAACCACGAAGGCATCGTCGGCGCGGGCGCGGCAATCGATTTCCTGGCCGATCTTGCCGACGATCCTGCCGCTTCGCGGCGCTCTCGGCTGGCTGAGGTTTACGCCGAGCTGCACGCACGCAGTTCCACGTTGACGCTCAGGCTTTGGGAAGGGCTTGCCGCAATCGAAGGCGTTCACCTCTACGGCCCCGCGCCCGATCTGGCCCGCACCCCGACCATAGCTTTCACCGTTGACGGCGTCGCTTCGACGGATGTCACGCGCTCGCTCGCGACACGCGGCCTCTTTCTTTCGCACGGGGATTTCTATGCGGCAACTGTGACTGAACGACTCGGCCTGGGCGAGGAAGGGCTGGTGCGCGCGGGCTGCGGCTGCTACACGACTGCCGCAGAGATCGACAGATTAATCGAGGGTGTGAGCGACATCATCAAGACGACATGAGCCGCGACTAACAAATAGTCGCAAAACTCACGGCGCAATTCGGATCGGCGTAAATCCGCGTGTATCCGCGGCAAATTCTTTCGGCGACTCACCGTCGAACTGCATTGATGAAATCAGCCAGCATTCCGTAAGCCGTGCTTTGCAGATTCGGACGATGCGAAGTGACTGTCAGTCCCGGCATCATGTCGAGTTCAAAATGAACGGCGAGTGACGTCCCTCTCACGTTGCCAAGTGGATCGTTAACCGAAACCTGCTCGGGCCTGACCGTGGCAGTCAACTTGCCGTCGGTCGCGACTTTCGCGCGGGCCATCAGCTTGAAAGGCGCGCCCGCCACCCGCGCCGCCTGAAGTTTTCTGGCGCTCAGTTCGCGAATCCCTTCTCGGCTCACGTCGCTGGGCCTCAACGAAACATTCATCAGCACGTTTGCCAGCGCGCAAACTTTCACCGTCGCATCCCAACCGTCGATGTCATGACTCGGATCGGTTTCGGCCACGCCAAGGTCTTGCGCGGTTTTCAGTCCTTCTTCAAACGAACGTCCGGCCTCCATCGTTTCGATGATCACATTCGTAGTCGAGCTGAAAACGCCGCTGAAACCACGCAGCTTCGCCGCCGGGAGCGTCTCGCGAAAAAGAGAAAACACGGGCGCGCTGTCGAGCACCGTCGACTCAAACAGCAGCCGCTTGCCTGCGGAGCAGGCTAGTTCGTTCAGCTCATTAAACCCGTAAACGACTACACCCTTATTTGCCGTAATCGCATGCGCGCCGTATTCGAGCACCGCGCGCAGATAGTCAATTGCCGGCTGGCCGGTTTCGGGATTGAGCGACGTCGTCTCAAACACCACGTCTGGCCGCGCGTCTTGAAGCCACGAACCGATGCCGCTCGACGTTGGCTCAATATGATTCGGAGGCTGAGTTGAAAGCAACGCGGGCACATCAAAGCTCTCGTCCGCGTCGCCCCCCTTTGCCAGCCAACCAAGTCGCCGGCTGGCCACGCCGGTGATGCGCCATTCGATTCCGTATTGCTCTCGCAGTTCGCCCGATTTCGCCACCAGCAGCCGCGCCAACGCGCGGCCGACATTACCGAATCCAAGGAAACAGAGGTTGTATTGTTTCATCTTTACTGAATGCGCCTGGGCGAAGTTATACTGAACCGGCGTCCAGTCCTAATCTTGTTCATCTTGTGAATCCTGTCCCAGAAATTCGATGAAACAATATCACGATCTGCTGCGATCGATTCTCGCTAACGGCCACAAACATCAGGACCGCACGGGTGTCGGCACCATTTCCCACTTTGGCTATCAAACGCGTTTCGATTTGCGCGAGGGCTTTCCGATCGTAACAACCAAGAAGATTCCGTTTCGTTGGGTCGCGGAGGAATTGTTTTGGTTTCTCGCCGGCGATACCAGCGAAGCGAACCTGCGCGCCCGCGGCGTGGATATTTGGGCGGAGTGGGCCGACGAGGAACATACGAGTCGCTTCGGTCGGGAAGCCGGAGACCTGGGTCCAGTCTACGGTTATCTCTGGCGTTCATTTGGTGGCGACTATCCCCGGAAAAATGGCGTCGATCAAATCGCGAATCTCATCGCGGAGATTCATCGCAATCCAAATTCGCGACGTTTGATCGTGACCGGCTGGGATCCGCGCCAGGCTGAGAACGTTGACCTGCCTCCCTGCCACACCTTGTTTCAGTTTAAGGTTGAAAACGAACGCATCTTGCATTGCCAGCTGTATCAGCGGTCCGCTGACGCGTTTCTCGGCGTGCCTTTCAATATCAGTTCCTATGCTCTGCTGATGCACCTCGTAGCGCATGTCTGCGGGCTGGAGGTGGGAGATTTCGTTTACACACTCGGCGACTATCACATCTATCAAAATCATCTCGCGCAAGTCGAGGAACTGCTGGCGCGCGAGCCGTATCCGCTACCGACTCTCGAAATCCGGGACGAAAGTAAATCGTTGCGCGGACTCGAAGGGTTGCTGGCGATGCGTTACGAGAATTTGAACCTGGCGGGATATCAATCGCACGGAAAGATCGCTGCGGCCGTGGCGGTGTGAAACCAACTGTCCGACAAACTTTAGTTTGTCGTCTCACTGGTTTCCCCTCCCCCAACGGGGGAGGGAGATAGAAAGCCCTTGCGCAGAGCTTTCTAAAGTCTGTCGGACAAGTCTTATGATCATTGGAATTGTTGCAGTAGACCGAAACGGCGCGATTGGCAAAGGCGGGACGCTGCCGTGGCACTACTCCGCTGACATGAAGTTTTTCAAAGAGACGACGACTGGGCACGCAGTAGTGATGGGTTACAAGACTTGGCTAACTTTAAAGAACCCGCTACCAAACCGTCTGAATATTGTTTTGAGCCGGCAGTCTGAAATTGCGCCGCAGGAGTTAGTAGTTGTGCTGCGCGATGTGGAGTCGGTTCTGGCGTTGGCGCGGGATCCTGCGCGCGATCTATTCGTAATCGGCGGATCGCAGGTCTATGCGGCTTTTCAGCCACACATCGAGAAATGGATCGTTACTGAGGTCCCTTTGACTATTGAGGGCACTGACACGTTTGTGCCGGAGAATTATTTAGCAGGCTTCAAACGAGCTGAATTGAAAATGATCGACGATAGTCTTGCTGTCTCAACTTACGTTCGAGGTGAGTAAGTCCTTTTCTGAAGTTAGTTAAGCTGCCTCGACATAATCAACCAGGCTTGGCTCAGGAATTGGCAATCCGTCTTCGCGCATACCCTGTAGATGCAGTTCGACCGCCTCACGCATACGTTGCTTTACTTCTTCAAGAGTTTGTCCCGTGGCGATGCAGCCAGGGAGATCTGGCAAATAGGCTGAGAAATTTCTCTCACCCTTCTCCACGATCATCGCATATTGCATAACATCTACTCCTTACTTCGGGCTAATCCCGCTTGTGTAAGAATACTCTTCAGTGTCTTGGGATGTATGTCGTCGCTTGGATGACCGGCAACCGTAACGCGGCCCGATTTTGTTGAATGCTTGAATTGCCGATGGCTTCCTTCAGTTGTAACAAGATACCAGCCGTCATCTCTCAGCAGTTTGAGAATTTCTCGAACCTTCACAACTGCATAATACAAAGAGTAACGGTTATATCGAAAGTCCTAGCGCCTTTAACTCAACGGCCCTGTCATGCCCAACTTCAAATCGAGCACGTCGTGGCGCGTGATAATGCCCACGATGCGGCCATACTCTTCTACCAAAACAGCCGGGCTGGATTGCAGGCGCTTCGTCACTGATTCAGCACTCGCATCAACGTCCACGATGGGGAAGCTCGCCTCCATCACTTCATTCACCGCTGCCTCAAGCAAATGCCGATCGCGCACAACCTTGGCCAGCACCCGGTTTTCGCTCAACGAACCTATCGGTCGGCCCTCCTCAAGCACGGGAATCTGCGTTAGACCCAGATCGTTCATTTTAGCCAGCGCTGCACTGACCTTGTCGCCGGGCGCAACTGAAACCAGCGCGTCGGGCGCGTTGACACCCTTCGTGTCGCTGATTAGGCCGGCCGTCATCTTCTGCGGCTCGAGCAGTCGCTTCTCTTTCAACCATTCGTCGGAATGATGTTTCGACAGATAGTGTTCCCCCGTGTCGCAGATGATGAAAACTACGACTGCGTCTTCGTCCAGATCTTTGGCGACGCGAAGCGCTGCCGCTAAATTTGTCCCGCTGGAGCCGCCGCAGAAGATTCCTTCCGTGCGGCCGAGTTGGCGCGACATTTCAAACGACTCGCCGTCGGTTACGTTGATCACTTCGTCAACGTATTTGATATGCACGTTGGGCGGCACAACCTCCTGGCCAATTCCTTCGACGAGATAAGGCGTCGTCTCCACCAGTTTTCCGGTCTCCTTAAATGTTTTGAAGATGGAACCGTAGGGATCTGCGCCCACCACTCTGATTTTTGGATTCTGCTCTTTCAGGTAGCGTCCGGTGCCGGAGATTGTGCCGCCGGTTCCTATGCCCGCAACGAAGTGCGTGATCTTGCCCTCGGTCTGCTCCCAAATTTCCGGGCCAGTGGTGCGGTAGTGGGCCTCTGGATTCGCCGGGTGTGAATACTGATCGGGATAAAAGGAATTGGGGGTTTCGTTTGCGATTCTTTGCGCAGTAGAAACGTAGTGATCGGGGGTGCCGGGCTTGGCCGAAACTGGCGTGATCACCACGTCAGCGCCCAGCGCCTTCAAATAGCGCGACTTCTCAACTGACGCCTTGTCAGTCATCACAAAAATGCATTTGTATCCTTTAACTGCCGCTGCCAGAGCCAGGCCAATTCCCGTGTTGCCAGAGGTCGCTTCGACGATCGTCCCGCCCTTTTTCAGTTTCCCACCGCGCTCGGCGGCCTCGATCATCGCGATTCCAATGCGGTCTTTCACCGAATAACCTGGATTCAAGTTTTCCATTTTCGCCAACACAGTGGCCTTCAGTCCGCGGTTCATTCGATTAAGCTTCACCAGAGGCGTACGCCCGATCAAGCCAAGCACGTTGTCGTAATATTGCATTCCCGTCTCCGAAACCGTTTCACTAAGCTAGAAATTGATTGGTCTATTTTTAGCAGAACTTAACTTCCCACGCTATTTGGAAAGCACTTCCTCGCAAAGTTTTTTCGCAATCAGTTCACCGGCTGCGCGGTGGCCAGCCGGATTCCAGTGTCCGTTACCAATATTCGCACCAAATCCATGGAGAAATGTTTTGGAGTCTGCGGCAATTTTCTGCAACTCGGGCGCGAGCGTGACCACTGGGATACGTTCGCGTTCACACACAGATTTGATCCGCTTGTCGGGGTAAAAAATATCGGCGATGCCCAGCCGCTCCGCAAATGTCCGGCGCACCTCCGGAGATGGAACAACCTGAATCCCATTGCTGAGTGTGACGACGACAAACTGCGCGCCGCGATTCTTCACCTCATCGCGCATCGCCGCGATCAGTCCTTCGGTAACGCGCCAGGCTTCGCGCCACTCGGCATTGCCTGGCTCGAGATAGATTAGATTGTCGATGCCTAATTCGTTTGAGCGGAAGAGTTGATCCTGTGTTTGGGTTGACTGACCTGGAGCGGTTGGTTGTGCCGCCTCCGTCTTCGCTGCTTCGGGTTTGGCGGTTTCGGATTTCGGCGCGCGCCAGGAAGCCATACGAATCTTGAGAGCATGATGTCCTTCAAGCGTAGCCTGCACCAGGCGCGAATGATCGCGCAGCCAACGGCCCATCCGACTCACCGCCGACTGCCGCCAAACAAATGTCCGCGAAGATTTGAACGAGTCGTCGAGTGTCAGCCGGTTGTCCTGGTAAACGAAGTAGGGAATCTCGTCGGTCTGCTTTAGCGCGCGAGAGTTATCGGCAATGTCATTGTTCGTCGTCATCGCCAGCAGCACGACGTCAGGAGAATATTGCCAAACGCGTTCCCGAAGCGTTAACAATTCCTGTGCGGTTCCGTAGCCCGAGACGCCAAAGTTGAGCACCTCTACTTTTTTCCCTGCCGCAGCGACACAATCCTGCAGCCTGTTTTCCATAACTGACCAAAAGGCCTCCCCTTCGGAAACAGACAATGCCTCCGGATAAGAGTCGCCGAGCACGGCGATGCGAATTGTGTTGGCAGGTTTTGTGGTCGAGTGCTCTCGATCGCGGAGGCCATCGCTGTTAGTGCGGATGTAGGCCTCACCCTCTTTTCGGTACCAGCCTTCCGCCAGAGGGCGCAGTGCATAGCCCCGCGACTGATCCAGCGTGTAAAACTCCGGATACGAATATCCCACAACCCGCAGAGCGATCTCAGCGATGATAGCTCCAAAGAAAAAGCCAACCAGCACCAGAAATAGCTTCGCAAGAATGCGCCGGGATCGTCGCGGTTTTTGAGTCATCCGAGTTTGCTCGAGGCTTGATTCGATCAGCGGTAACGGAAAACCAGATACCTTAAGCGAATGGCTCTGATTTTGTCTAAAGGACGAGCCGGTTGCCGGGTCAGCGTGAAGAAGTGGCACGGGCGTCCCGCCCGTGAATCACGCGCAGGATGCGCGTGCCACTGGAAAAATGTTGAAGCCCGGATGTGCTCTCCCCTTCACATCCGGGCCTCTATCAAGGTCGCCGTTATTACGCGGCAACCAAGGTCAATTCGTTACGAGTCAGTAGCGACGGTTCTTATCGCGAACCTTGTAGGTGTAAATCGCCGCCCCGGCACCGCCGGTGATTGCGCCAATGATCGCGCCTTTCTTGCCACCAATCAGCCCGCCGAGAATCGCACCACCGGCTGCGCCCCCCGCAGTGGTGATCTTATCCCGATGTTTTTCCCAGACTGATCGTTCACGACCATAGCGATAGTCATCGTTCTCGTAGTCGTCATAGGTGTATGCATTATTGCGGGAGACGCGTTCAGCTCGCCGTTCACTGCGCCGGTCAATTCGGCCGTCATAACGACTGCGGCTGCGTGTCTGTGCGGCAGCGGGCAAAGCGGTCATTGCCAGGATTGTGAGACAAATGACTGTGGCGATTATTTTCTTCATTGCTATCCTCCGTCGCCCTTTTGGCAACGACCATGCCACAGCAGACGAACAGCAACAATTTCCCAGAATCGAACGATTTCTGGCTCCTAGTGGAGTCTCCCACGCAAGATTGATTATTCCCGCAAACGATACGGGATGGACTGAACTAATGAACTTACCTTTTGGGATACGGCAATCAAAAGAAGTGGCGTGAGTGTTCGTTCTAAGGTGAAATTGGTTCTATGAGGATTCAACCAGACTAGGCGCGCTGCTGGTAAGCAGTGACGGCTTCGATAGCACCTTCGTGCATGCGCTCGGGGCGGACGTAGAGCCAATGCTTTTCAAACTCTTCGTCAGTCAGCGTTTGCCGGACCGCGCGCTCTTTGGCCTTCAAGAATTCCTCAGCCCACTTCCGGACGGTGGAGTCGTTGTTCATAGCTGATCGGGCGGCGTGCATGCTGACTGGTGCGCTCATGAAGAATGCTTTCCTTTGCCGGAGTCGACTCCAACTCTTCGATCGACGACTTAACCCCTCTTCTTGGCGGGCTTCGGCAGAAATCCCCGAAGCTTTAACGGGTCCTTTGACGTGGAAAGGTTCTGGTCCTGAGTGGGCTTCACCCGCTCCTGCCGATCCTTTTCGATTGATTCTTTCAGTCGCTTCTTCGCGCGCTTATTCATCTTGTTCATGTCGAGATTATACAGAAGAACGTGGCACGCGCATCCTGTGAACGAGCGGCTGGAAGCAGATCACATGCGCTTCTCTGCGGGAAACGCCGCTTCGTCACAGTTTCGTTGACCCAAATGGACGGTGTGGTCTAATACGGCTTCGGCAGCGCCGCAGAGTTTTATCGCTTTCAAAAACGCGTAACGGAGTACGAATTTATGCACATCAGTCTGGTCAACCAACTCCTCCGAAAATCCAGCAAGGCCGCCTCGCTCCCCAGACTGTTCAGGCTCGGGTTACTCCTGGTGCTAGTTTCCGTGTCGCTCGGTTCAGCGCATTCTCAAACCCCGCCTGCTGATCGTAAACCGTCGTTTGCCTACAAGAAATCAACCACCTTCGATGTGAAGGAAGACTCAGGAAAAGAAAATGGCGGCGTGGTAATTCGTGACGTGAACTATGCGGCGATTACCGCCGGGCGCGGGCGCATCCGCGCTTACATTGTGACACCTGCCGGAAAGGGACCTTTCGCTGGCGTGCTCTTTTTTCATTGGCTGGGTGAACCTAACGGCGACCGAAACGAATTCCTGAGCGAAGCCGTCGCGCTGGCGAAACGCGGCAGCGTCTCGCTATTGATTCAAGGTTATTTTCCCTGGTCAGTTGAACCCGCCGACGCACCAACCGATCGCCAGCGGGTTATCGATGAAACGATTGAAGTGCGCCGGGCACTCGATCTGCTGCTCGCGCAACCCCACGTTGATCGAAAGCGCATCGGCTATGTGGGGCACGACTACGGCGCGATGTATGGCGCAATTCTTTCGGGTGTCGACAGGCGGGTGAAGACCTACGTATTCATCGCAGGCATGGGGAACTTCGGCGATTGGTCACTTAAGTATTGGAGTGAACCGATCAAAAAGGGCGCCGAGACGTACCGCCACGGGATGGATGCGGTCGATCCAATCAACCATGTCTCGCGCGCCGCACCGGCCTCGGTTTTGTTTCAGTTCTCCACTGCCGACAAATACATTTCCCGGTCTACTGCAACTGCGTTTTTCGATGCCGCCAGCCGGCCAAAACAGATCCGTTGGTATGATACGGACCATGCGATGAACATCGAGGCGGTGCGCGATGATCGAAGCGCATGGTTAACGCGCCAACTTCGTCTCGCCAGGTAACCGTGCCTTTTGTGGCAGCGCACAGCCGTAACTTTCATGACGAAGAATTTCACAACATGCGATTCATAAGGCTATCATCTGCTGCCTGCACCGAGAATCCGTGTACAATGCCTCTCGATGATCCAACCCGACGCGCCCCTTCGGCCACATCCCACTCGTTCTGAGGAAACTGCAAACAGCATCAGCCACGGCTTGGGCCTTGTGGCAGCGATAGCCGCAGTCCCCATCCTGGTAATCACTGCGATGAAGGAAGGCGACTCCTCATTCGTCGTGGGCGCCAGCGTCTTCGCCGGCTCAATGGTTTTGTTATACCTGGCATCGACGCTTTACCACTCCGTAAGTCATGAGCGCACGAAAAGCATTTTCCGTTTGCTCGATCACGGCGCAATTTTCATCCTGATTGCCGGCACTTACACACCTTTCACGCTCGGTGTGCTGAGGGGTCCGTGGGGCTGGACGTTGCTCGCTCTGGTGTGGAGCCTGGCCACGATTGGCCTAACTATCAAAGCGATGTTCGGCACGCGCTACAAGTGGGCCACGATGACGCTTTACGTAGGGATGGGTTGGCTGGCATTGATCGCAGCGAAACCGATCCTGGAGCATGTGCCGCTTCCGGGTATTCTTTTGGTGGTGGCGGGTGGCCTGGCGTACACGAGCGGTCTCGGATTTTTTGCCGCCCATCGTCTGCGCTATCACCATTTCATCTGGCATCTGTTTGTGATTCTTGGCACCACCTGTCACTTCTTCGCTGTGCTTTGGTATGCGAAACCGTAGTTACGGACCGCTTGGCGAAGCCCCTGCGCTGTTTCCGTAAAACCCATTATGACGGAAGACGATAGTCGTCAAAAACTGATCAAGATCCTCCAGCTCGCTTATTCCGCCGAGCTCGCCGCTGCCTACGCTTATCGTGGCCACTGGCAGTCCGTCACCGATAAA
>JANMVC010000493.1:0-3546 GCA_031392315.1 Pyrinomonadaceae bacterium
GTGAAGTCTGGCGACCTTGCCACGGAATTGCCCTTCCTGATTTCGAATCCGGGCAACAAGGATCCGCGTGACAAGAAAAATATTAAGCGCGTCAGCGTCGAAAAGCCGCTGCCGGCTTGTTCGCCAAAAGTGGCACGGGCGTCTCGCCCGTGAATCACGCGCAAGATGCGCAGGCCACAAAAAACACGAATGAAACGATACATAGTCACATCGGTCGTCCTCGCCCTGGTGATACTCTTTTTCTTTTCGTATCCGCAGCAGTTTGCCGATAGCAGTCTAGTCGCTGGTCAGAGACGCCGCGCGAGTAGAAGCGTGAAACCGAAGCCAACTCAGAAGCATGCGAAAGACTATTCGAGATTCTCCCACGCCACGAAAGAACATCAGGAGTCTTGCAAGACCTGTCATAAGACGCCCACTTCAAACTGGAAAAAGGTTAGCGACTTTCCCGATGTCGCCGACTTCCCAGATCATGACGCCTGCGTTCGCTGTCATCGTTCGCAATTCTTCAAGGGCGCTCAGCCCGTGATCTGTTCTGACTGTCACCAGAAAACTTCGCCGCGTGACGCCGCGCGTTTCGAGTTTCGAAACCCCATTCGGTCGCGGCAATTCAAAGTCGAGTTTCCCCACAACAAGCACCAGGACGTGATCGCGCGGCTGAAACCGCTTGTACCGCAAACTGTTAGTTTGCGATCCTATGCTCATTCGAGAATTCGTGTTAGCGATCCATCGCAAACCAACAGTTTGCGTTACAACAACTGCGAGATTTGCCACGTCGGGAACACGCAGCCGCCAGTAGCGCCGAGCGCCGGCTGGACAGACGGGTTTGTCCCTGCGGCGAATCTGTTCAAATCGGCGCCGGAAAACCACGCAGCATGTTTTAGCTGCCACTGGAAGAGTCAGAAACCAACGAAGGATAACTGCGAAGGCTGCCATAAACCGGCGTCGCCATATCTTCCGACCGGCGTTCCCGAACGGAAGTCGATGAAGTTTACTCACGAACGCGAGCAGCACGTGAAGGAGTGTACGGCGTGTCACATCAACATTACGAAGTCGGCTTCGCTGAAAGGTTTGAAGCCGGACGTGCCGATCACCGCTTGCACCGAATGCCATAACAAAGAAGGGCTGCGGCTGGACGTTGGCGGCGAACTGATTGCCTTGGACAAGAACAAAGCTTTTGTCTGCGTCTACTGTCACACGTCGGATGTTGGGCGGCTCAATCCGCCTTCGAGCCACTATTTAATTGCCGGTCGTGCGCCGGCGAAGCTGCGTTGATTGGAGATGCTGACGGTTTTGAGAAAAGTGCGGACTGAAAACTCGATCCACGAATCACACGAAATGACACGAAATGGCCTTCGGATCGTTTGGTGTAACTTCGTGGATCGGGTTCGCCTGGTGGCAGCCCTGGTTTGCCTGGTGCTCTGTCTGTCGGTTGTGAACGTAACGTCCGCAACATTCACCGCAGAGACACAGAGAACACAGAGGGGGCACAAAGAGCTTGCACTAAGCAGCCTGCTGCAAGGGCCGGAGCTCGACTATTCAACCTTCAAGCACTCGAGCGCTCGACATGCGTCCCAGCCCTGCACTGCCTGTCACCAGCGCACGGACAACTCCGCCACGCCGCGATTCCCGGGACACAAGGCCTGCACCAGTTGTCACCTGGCGCAGTTTGTGACGCCGAACGTTCCGATGTGTGTGATTTGCCATACGGACGTCAACAGCTCCAATCCGCCAATGAAAGCTTTTCCAACGCGCTTCAACGAGAGCTTCAATGTGAAATTTGATCACGCGCAACACATGACCGGCGCAGCGCGTCCATCGAGCGGATGCGCAGCCTGTCACAGCCGGGTCAGAAATCGACCTGCCGCCCTCAGCATCCCGACGAGCTTGTCCGCGCATAATCAGTGTTACTCCTGCCACACGCCAAGCAGCAAAACAAACTCAGGACGCGAGATGGCTTCCTGCGGCGTCTGTCACGACCAGCGCGGCTACTCGCGCACCACTGCAAACGCGCGTGCTTTTCGTTATGCGTTCAGTCATGCGAAACACGGTGCGCCGCAGCGTTTGGGATGCGCGGATTGTCATTCGCTAACTGCGGGAGCGCCGCAATCGCGCCAGGTGAGTTCACCTGCAACTGCGGAGCATTTTCCCACGTCGCGCAGCAAGAGTTGCGTCACTTGCCACAATGGCGGGCGGGCCTTTGGCGGCGATCTGGCATTTAAGGAGTGTCGGCGTTGTCATTCGGGCGCGACGTTCAAAATGCCGATGTGAGGGCGATGCATGATCGGCTAGCCTTGGGTGCGCATTAGCGATTGCGGACTCAATCCAGTTCAAACATAATCAGCAAAATGAATCGGACTGACTTCCAGCAATTAGCTGATCTACGACTAAGGGAGGCCGAGGTCTTACTTCGCGAAGGATGCTACGACGGAGCATACTACTTGCTAGGCTACGTTGTAGAATGCGCATTCAAGGCCTGCATAGCTAAACAGACTAGGGAGCATGACTTCCCGCCGGATCGTCGAGCTGTTGAAGCAATCTACAAGCACGGCCCCACCGATTTGCTGAAGGCCTCGTCCTTGGAGGGCAAACATCAAGAGGCGAGGCTGGCAAGCAATGTGTTTGATGCTAACTGGAAGGTGGTTCAGGTTTGGTCTGAGCAATCAAGATATCAACAAGGAAAGTCTGAGCAAGAGGTTAAGGATTTCTTCTCAGCTATAATTGGGGATGAAGGAGTACTACCATGGCTCAAGAATTACTGGTGAAAGAATCCATCTCTCGGGATATGATTTCTGCTGGCGAAAGGCTCGCTCGCCATCTTAGCGATAGCGATATTCCCATTGATGCATTGCTTTGGCTATACACCCCGGAATCAAATGAGTGGCGGTTCTTAGTTGCAAGCCCTGAAGTAAAGACTAATGGCCCGAAAAAGGTTTACGAGAAAGTTCGTTCCAAGCTTGAGCAAATGCCGGGCACCGACGGACAAGGAGTTGCCTGGAGTGACATCGGCGTCGTTGATTCAACTGATCCTATTATTTCATTGCTGCGCCGGGCGGTTACGACCGGACAGGCAATTTCTGGAATTAGATTTTCCCGCAACGTGGTCAATGGCGTCCTAATCGAAGATGCCTACATTTACAAACTGGTGTGACAGACCGATGACGTAATGCTTCAACTCTATGGACAGGAGCCGAGAATGAAGGTTGACTCGTTCGGCATCGCTTACTAAGATTGGCTTGCGTTGATTCCCCTCCCCATCTAGTGTCATGGCGCATCTCTTAAACTTTCCACTTGAGGTTATTCGATGAGAAAGCTACTAGTCGTGATTGCACTGCTTGGGTGTGCCGCAGCAATTGTTGTCGGAAGCAATTCAACCTTCACGGCAGCCCAGGATATCCCCAAAGAGAGCAAGGTTCAGCCGAAGGAAGTAGTGCTCAGCAAGGACAGCCAGTCAGATAAATATGGCGAGGCGCCGTTCAATCACGAGACCCATTCAACTAAGCCTTACTCGATCGACGGCAAGACTGTGCTCACCTGCGTCGAGTGTCA
>JANMVC010000579.1:0-6499 GCA_031392315.1 Pyrinomonadaceae bacterium
GCTAGGTAACGCAAACTGTTAGTTTGCGGCGGAAGCCTTAAGAAGATTGGTTAAGTTGTCGCTCTGCAAATTCCGGCTACGCAAACTAACAGTTTGCGTTACAAAATCTATATCCGGCGAGCCAACTCGTAAACCAACCGAATCGGCAGGCCCACGATGTTGAAGTAGTCGCCCTCAATCTCTGAAATAAAAATCCCGCCCTGGCCTTGAATGGCGTAAGCGCCGGCTTTGTCTCGCGGTTCGCCGGTAGCAACATACCAATCAATTTCCGCGTCGGTCATTGCGCAGAAACGTACGCGCGTCGACTCGTGCTCGACCAGCGTTTGCTGCTCGGCGCCGGTGCGCACGAGCGCGACTCCGGTCAAGACCGCGTGCCATTTGTCGTTTAGTAAGCTGAGCATCCGGCGCGCGCAATCATCGTCGCCAGGCTGTCCCAGGATTTCCCCGTCAATCACCACCACCGTGTCAGCGCCAAGCACCAATCCCTGGTCAACTTGATTCGCTACAGTCTCCGCTTTCGTTTGCGCCAGACGCTTGACGTAAACAATTGCGTCTTCGGCTTCGTGGCGAGTTTCGTCCACGTTCGGCGCGACTTGCGCAAACGGCCATGCCACCGCTTGCAAGATCTCCGCGCGGCGCGGGCTCTTCGAAGCCAGAATCAGTTTCTCTTTCAGCAAGGGGCCACTTCCATTCGACTAACGTCCAAAGCTTTGCGTTTCTTTGCAAGTCCTTTGCGGTCGAGCTAAGTCTGAAACCGCAAAGCGCGCAAAGTTAACGCAAAGCGGCGCAAAGGAAACTACAAGTATCGGAATCGAGAGGTCCGCTTGTCGCGCTAAACAAATCTCCGCTACACTCAAGAATCATTTCGATTTCAACTCCGAGATTCTAGTTTGAAGCGCGCGAATCGCAAACAGCGCCCCAGTATCGGCGAATGGACAGTCTCATTAAAGCCTTGCCTGCACTGCTAAAGGCATCAGGCGCTCCGGAAGAAGTGGCGGAGGCTGCTTGCTTTGCGCTCTGGACACACGCCGTAGGCGAAGGCCTGAGCGGACATGCCGTGCCGATTCAACTTCGCGATCGGAAACTTACAGTTGCGGTTGCAGACAAACTTTGGCAGAAGCAACTCGAACAGATGCGCGGGCAGTTGCTCTCGCGGCTAAACTATGTTCTGGGCGGAGCTTTGGTGACATCTATCGAACTACGCATCGATCCGGGAGCCTTGGCGGCGTCGCGCGTCCCGGCCCACGCTGGGGCCAAGCCGGAACATGACCGCCTGGCTCCCTTGGAATTGATTAGCGCCGCTGCTGGAATTGAAGACGTCGATCTGCGGCGGGCGTTTTTGGGAGCGGCGACGAGTTGTATCAGTCGCGTGGAGAATCAGTAGGCAGGAGCACCGTGAGCTCAATCTCAAATCCAAAATCTGAGATCTCAAATCCGAAATCAAAAGATGCCCATTACCGAAACAGACGTTGAAAAGATCGCTCAACTGGCGCACATGGAGATCACGGCCGAGGAGCTAAAGATTTTCGCGCCGCAGATGGCGGACATCGTGGCCTACGTCGAGCAGTTAGATGAAGTAGCAACCAGCAACGTCGAACCTTCGTTAGGTGGTCTGACGCCGGAAGGCCAAGGCACCGACTCAGCTCGCGATGATGCAGCAACTCCTTCGCTGGGCCAGGAGCTGGCGCTGGCGGAAGCGCCCGAATCCGCCGCAGGACACTTCCGCGTACCCAAGGTGCTTTAGAGCGAGTGACCAGCGGTCAGTGACCAGTGGTCAGAGAGCATCGTCGCCAAGCAGAAGCCCGACCTTCAGGGAGGGCTCAAAGAATCGGCTGCGACTAGTGTTGACGAAACAGAATGACGCCATTCAACGAAGACATTGAAGCACTCAAGAACCGTATCAGCAGCGGCGAAACCACCGCGCGCGCTGTTGTGGAATCTTCCGTCAGCGCAGCCGAAAGCCTTAACAAAGACCTCAACGCGTTCCTGCAGATTGATCGCGACGGCGCCATCGCACGCGCTGACGAAATCGACAAGAGCCTGTGGTCGCAAAATGGCGACGGCACATCCGTCCCGCCGCTCGCGGGAATTCCCATCGCCATCAAAGACAACATCTGCGTGCGCGGCCTGCAAACTTCCTGCGGCTCGCGCATCCTCGGCGATTACCAGCCGCCCTACAACGCAACGGTCATTGATCGATTGCTGGCCGCAGGTGCAGTCGTCGTGGGCAAAACTAACTGCGACGAGTTTGCCATGGGTTCGTCTAACGAGAACTCCGCTTTTGGGCCAGTCAAAAATCCCTGGGACACGGCGCGCGTGCCGGGTGGCTCGTCGGGCGGATCGGCGGCAGCGGTAGCGGCTGGAATTGTTCCGGTTGCACTCGGCTCGGACACGGGCGGCTCGGTGCGCCAACCCGCGTCACTTTGCGGAATCGTGGGCCTGAAACCAACCTATGGACGCAACTCGCGCTACGGCCTCGTCGCGTTTGCCTCCTCCCTCGATCAGGTCGGGATATTTGCGCGCCACACCAAAGATGTCGCAAGCGTGCTGAGAATCATCAGTGGACGGGACACACGCGATGCGACAACCGCTGACGTTCCGGTTCCAAACTACTCCGCCGCGCTGAAGAATGAAGCGAACGACCTGAAAGGCGCGCGCATAGGTTTTCCCCGATCGCTCTTTGGCGAAGGACTCGACGCCGAAGTGCGCGCGTCGGTGGAAGCGGTCGTCGATGTCTATCGCGAACTCGGCGCCGAAGTGGTTGAGGTCGAACTGCCAAATGCGAAGTACAGCATCGCCGTCTATTACATCATCGCCACCGCCGAAGCCTCTTCAAACCTCGCGCGTTTCGATGGCGCACGCTACGGCTTTCGCGCGGAAGATGCGCCGGAGCTGAGACAGATGTACCGGAAAACTCGCGAGGAAGGATTCGGCGCGGAAGTGAAACGACGAATTATGCTGGGAACGTATGTGCTGTCCGCGGGTTATTACGAAGCCTACTACGGGAAGGCGCAGCAGGTGCGCACCTTGCTCAAAGAAGATTTTAGGAAGGCGTTCGAGAGTTGCGATGCGATCATCACGCCCACCTCGCCTACGCCTGCGTTTCTGCTCGGCGAGAAATCAGACGATCCGCTCGCGATGTATCTCAACGACATTTACACTGTCACCGCAAACCTCGCCGGCATACCGGGGATCAGCGTTCCCTGCGGTCTTTCGTCAAACCGTCTGCCGATCGGATTTCAACTGCTGGGCGCTTACTGGTCGGAACCGACGCTGTTCAAGCTCGCGCACGCGTATGAAACCGCGCGCCCGTTTACCGACCGTCCGCCAATTGGTGTCGACAACTAGCTCGGTTGAATCGGTTTTTCGCCACCGTTGGTTGGCTGCGCAAGTTCGGTTGAGTTTCGAGGGCTCTTATCGGGAATTATGTCGCCGGTAAAGATCTCCAGCACGTTCTTCGCCGTTCCCACCACCGGTGTTACATCCAAGGCAACATGAAGCGCGCCCGGTCCCAAACCCTTCTTGTGGATGTCGCGGCCGGCAAAGCCCACGGTGAAGACCGGACCGATGACGGGAATCGCCTTGAGAAGTTTCTTGGTGATCTCCCAGGCGCCTCGCTTCACAATTCCTTTTTTTGGTTTCGGCGTCATGACTTTCACATATTAGCTTCCCAGGTTTGTTGTCCGACAAACTTTAAAGGTTGTCGGACATTCAGCCATGGCTAATGAGCGGTCCCACGTTCACGGCAGATATCTGGCAATGCTTCCATTCTCGCCCACGGCCCAACCTGTTCCACCGGCGAAACTGGCGGCGTGAAATCCGTCGCTGCCGATCGGTTTCCAACTGTAACCACCATCGAGTGAGTAGTCCGTGCCGGATGGGCCGACTGCGATTAACATCATGCGCGATGACCCAGTGACGCGGACAACGGCTGAGCGGTAACCCGCGGGCCGGGCAGCGTCAATCGCTTTCCAGGTGCGCCCGCCATCGTCAGTAGTCGCGACGTTGCCGGCAGCGTCACGTTCTTTTGTGTAGTCGCCACCCACGGCGACTCCCTTTCGCGCGTCCCAAAAAGTAAGCGAGAAGATGCCGGCAGCTTTTCCGCTGGCGAGCGGCGCCGTGGCTACTTTCCAGTTTCGGCCACGATCGCGCGAACGAAACACACGCGCGCCATTCGGGCCGCCAGTGCCAAACCAGACATTGTTTTTGCCCTGCACGGTGATGCACGTGCCACTCGCCGCGAAGCCGCCTTCGCCTTCAAGCGCGGGCGGCATTCCCGCTGTGGGCATCGGCGTCCAGGTGCGCCCGCCGTTTGCGGTAGTGATAATCAAGAACCGGCCCGCCACCGGATCGCTCATGGCAATGCCATGGTCTCGATCCCAAAATGCCATCGCATCGAAGAAGGCCGCCGGGCTTTCATTCTTAAACTGCATGGTCCAGCTCGCGCCGCCATCAGTCGTTTTATAGATGCGCGACTTATCGCCTTCTCCAATGGCCAGCAGATACGCAGTGCTCGCGTCAAACGCATCCACATCGCGGAAATCGAGAGTCTCGGCGCCGGGCACCACCGCCGAGCGCCAGGTGAGGCCGCCGTCTGTCGTGCGCGTGTAGGCGCCGCCCTGGCCGCTGGCCCAGGCGACGCGCGCGTTGACTGCGCTGACACCACGCAATCTCACCGTAGTTCCGCTCGACTGCTTCTCCCAATTTACTTTTGCAGTTGGCAGAGAAATCGGAAACAACAGCGCTATCAGAATTAGAATGACCATATCAGCTTCTTTTCCGCGCAGGCTCAGAGTTGTTACGCGGATCCGTGAAACAGCGCACCAACCGCAGTTCCGCCCAGTCGCGACAGTTCAAAACTATATGCTACATTGCCCGCATTCTAAACAGTCAGGGCAATTTAACTCGATGCGCGTTAAAGTTTTTCTTCTAATCCTTGCCATGTGTGTTTCGCCCTTGCTGGCTTCCTGCAATCGCGCGAGCGGCCCACCTGCTCGCAAGCTACTCATCTACACGCCGCACGGCCAGGACTTGCTCCGCGACTCGATCGCTCGCTACCAAGCTGTTCACCCTGATGTCGATGTTCAGTTTCTCGACATGGGCTCGCGCGAAGTCCTCGAACGCGTACGCGCCGAGCGCAATCGTCCCCAGGCTGATCTATGGTGGGGCGCGGCCCACACTACATTTCAAACCGCCGCCGACGAGAATCTCCTCGCGACCTATCGTCCGACGTGGGCGGACAAGGTTCCTCAGACTAGTCGCGACTCACTGGACCGTTGGTTTGGAACTTACCAAACGCCCGAGGTGATCGTTTACAACACCGATGCGGTGAAACCGGAAGATGCGCCAAAGGATTGGGACGACGTGCTCGATCCGAAGTGGCGCGACAAGATTCTGATACGCAACCCGAATCCGTCGGATTCAATGCGGGCGATCTTCGGCGCGATGATTTGGCGCTTTCACAAAGACACCGGCTCGCCCGAGGCGGGTTATGATTGGCTGCGGCGACTGGACGCGAATGTTCATGAGTACACAGCCGATGGCACACTCATGATGCAGAAACTGGTGCGTCGCGAAGGCCTCATCAGTCTATGGAATCTGCCTGACGTTTGGATCTACAAAGAGCAAAAGGGATTTCCGATCGGTTACGTGTTTCCCGCAAGCGGCACGCCGGTGATTACGGACGGCATCGCCATCGTTCGCGGCGGGCCGAATGAGGCAGAGGCGAAGCGTTTCTACGAATTCATAACTACGCCCGAGAGCCTGACGCTGGCCGCAAAAAAGTATTATAGGATTCCAGTGCGCACCGATCTCGATCGCAGTCAGTTACCGGCCTGGATGAACGAACGTGTAAACGAGATGCCGCTCGACTGGGAACTTTTGCGAAAGCACAGCAGCGACTGGCTGCGTTACTGGGATACGGAGATTCGCGGACGAAGTAAGAAGTGAACTCTGTGTCCAGGTGACTGTGTCCAGATGATGCATGGGTTAGTCCAATCCTTAGCCTCCGGTCAAGCCAATGGTTCTCTTTCGGCGAGCCTGCGAAGCAGGCGGAAGAATTTAGCCAAGGGTGGAGCGAAGCGGAACCCTGGGTATCGGCGGATAAACCTCTCCAGCCCGCTTTAGCGGGCGACAGAGGTGCTGGACGTTCTGGCGCCCGCTACAGCGGGCTCGGAACCATTTTGAACCTTGACCCAGGGCTGCGCTCCGCTCCACTTCGTTCCGCTTCGCTCGCCCTGGGCTATACTCTGCCGTCCGCTGCGCGGACTCGTTGAATTGTTGCTCCAACATGTCGTTATTGACGCTAAAACAGATCTCGAAACACTTTGGTTCCACAAAGGCTGTGGCCGACGTTTCCCTCGATGTCGAGCGCGGTGAATTCTTCGGTCTGCTCGGTCCCTCCGGCTGCGGCAAGACCACGACGCTCCGGATGATTGCCGGTCTCGAGAAACCGGACGAGGGCAGCATTGAATTTGACGAAGCGGACATCACCAACCTC